>JAIRUC010000107.1 GCA_031254615.1 Treponema sp.
CCGCCGAAAAATACCGTTTCATATTCGGACGGGTCAGCCGCAACGGCGGTAAGCTCGCGGCATATCCATTTCATCACGTCGCCGAATTCTTTTTCACGCGGACAAATGTCGGCGCACACTTGAGCGTATTTTACGCTGTCGCTTGTTGTCGCAGGTCCCGGATTCAGCAGAACTTCGCGGCGTATAAGCCTGAGCGACTCATTTTCAAGAATACGCGGCATGGTTTCACTCTGCGCCATTTGCAGATGGTTCTCGTCATCAATTTCGCGCCATGCGTAATATTCAATTTTACGGAGGAATACCTGATGCGAATCCAGACACGCGGTTATGGCGTGTTCATAGTCAAGTTTGGGAAGCTCGGCGTGTTTTTTTTCGTTATACGCACACATCGCAGAAAGAAGAGCAGGAGACAGCTTTGAGATTCCGACAAGCTCGCCATAGCACGAAGATAAATCATTTTTATTTTTTGAAAGCCCTTTCAAAAAAGAGCCGTTTGTTTCTTCAAGGTAAACTTCATCGCCGGAATTAGTCGCGCCCGAAGCAAGAATTACATTTTCGTGTGTCTCGTTGCAAAGGACGTTAAGCCCTATGCTGTCATAAATGAGGTCGGATTCCAGAAGCAAAAAGTCGTCGGTTATAAAAGGGGCGCATACGCTTAAGGTGGCCATGCTCCCTGTGTTTTCGTAATTGCTGTTTAATGCCGTTTGAATTGCGGGATATTTTTTTGCAAGCTCGTCGTACATTTCGGCGCGATAGCCTGTCCCTATAATGATTTTTTCGATTCCGCAGGCAAGCAGTTTTTGAACCGACCATTCGACAATCGCGTTACCGCCCAATTCAAGAAATCCCTTTGGTTTTGATACGGTCTTTTCTTTAAGACGCGAACCAAGACCTGCCGCTACAATAACCGCCTGTTTTATCATTTTAACCCCTTTATGTAATTCATAAGCGCAGTTTTGTTTTCTATTGGCGTTGACTTTGGACGTCCCAAATCTTTGCGCGCTCCTTTTTTTACAATTACTTCGATAAATGTAAGCCCTTCATGTTTTTCCGCCAAAGTCTTTTTCAATTCCTCTTTTGTTTTTGCCTGATAAACATGAGTGTAGCCGCAGGCGCGTGCTATTGCCGGCAGATCAATGAATGGAGCGATAGTGGGCTGGCCTCCGACAGAATCATGCGCGCCGTTGTTAAGAACAATGTGGCAGAAATTGCGCGGGTTCTGCACTCCGATTGCGGCTAACGCTCCCATGTGCATAAGAGCCGCGCCGTCCCCGTCAAGGCAGCACACCTGTAAATTAGGTTTTTGAAGAGCAACAGAAAGCGCAATTGAAGACGCGTGCCCCATTGAGCCTACGGTGAGAAAATCGCGCTCATGACCGCTGCCTGCTTTATCGCGAAGTTCATACAACTCTCGCGAAATCATGCCCGTAGTTGAAACAATAACTCCATCGCGGCAGGCAGCAATCTCTTCAATCGCTTCTTCGCGCGTCATTGTCGCGTCACGCTCTTCTTTGTTTTGAAGAGTATAGGGCGCAAACGTGTCTTTTTGTATAACAAACGCATAAGGAGAGCCGGTTTCGGCAATTGTTTTGAAACAGGTTTCAATCTGTCTGCTTACTGCGTCCTCACTTTTTTCCAGCACCGTGTATGGAATGCCCATGCTTTCAAGCAGTGAGCACGTAACTTTTCCCTGTTTGACATGCTGAGGTTCGTCATGTACGCCGGGTTCTCCGCGCCAGCCGATGACGAACACCAAAGGTATGCGGTACACGTCGTTATCTGCAAGCGAGAGCAGGGGATTAACCGCGTTGCCCAGCCCTGAGTTTTGCATATACACAAGCGGAATACGTCCTGTGGCTAGATGGTAGCCGCAGGCAAGAGCCGTGGCGGCGCCTTCGTTTACCGCGATGATGTGGTCACGCTTACCGGCATGATCGGTAACATACGCGCAAAAATCTTTTAAGAGTGAATCGGGTACACCTGAAAAAAAACCGACTCCCGATTCAACAAGTTTATTGTAAAAAAGTCCGGCATCAATCATCTTTTCTACTTGCCCCCGGGAATCAATTCGAGTATTTGCTTAATTGGCATACAAACTTTATCCGCCTCAAGCGAACGTTCATTTTCAAGAATCATTTTTGCGGTATTGAACATTGCAGGGTACGCGGAGCGAAGCATGTGGTTCGCGTAGATAATGATATTTGCCCCCCATTCTGCGAGTTCTTTTTCAACAAACTGATTATATGTTGTCGGAACCAGCACAATCGGCACATGCGGATATTCGGCGCGGAAAAGCGAACAAAATTCCTTAATGTCTTCGCCCGATTTTTCTTTGCTATGTATCATAACACCATCCGCGCCGGCTTCAACATAAGCGCGGGCGCGCTCAAGCGCGTGAGGGACGGGGAAACCGGCAATCAGACTTTCAAGGCGCGCGATGATCATAAATTCTTTGGTAACCTGCGCCTGCTTGCCCGCTTTTATTTTATCGCAAAAATCGGGAATGGCGGCCAATTCCTGATTGACCTCGGTGCCAAAAAGCGAATTTCTTTTTTGTCCGGTCTTGTCTTCGATAATGACAGCGGATATGCCGTTTCGTTCAAGCGTTTTTACAGTGAAGGCAAAATGATGGCCGCCGGTATCGCCGTCAAAAATTATCGGCTTTGTTGTACATTCCAGAATATTGGTCAGGTCCTGAAGGCGGGTAGTAAGGTCAACCGCTTCAATGTCGGGTTTTCCTTTACTTGTCGAATCGGTTAAACTTGACGACCACATTCCGTCAAAACTGTGCAGGCCGTCTTCTTTTTCAATTTCAAGATTTTCTATAATCAATCCCGATAAACCGGAATGAGCTTCCATTATTCTTACAATCCGCTTTGCATCAAGAAGTCTGCGCAGAGTCTTCAAGCGGATGTCCGGCGTTGTTCCGATTGAACGTATCGCCTCGTTAATTGACGATGAATTAACTCCCGATGTGTAGGGAATCTCAATGACTTCTCCGCCAAGTTCTTTCATTGCTGCAAAAACTTCATCGCGCTCCCTTTGCAGCGGTCCGCTTTTCCAGTCGTCTCCGTGAATAATGTAATCGGGTTTCAGTTTTCGTAAATTGTGCACATAACTCCATTCTTCCTGTGGAATTACCTGTGTTACGCCTTTGATGTTTTCAATAACATCCTTTCTTTGCTGGTAGGTTAAATAGGGCAGGCGCTTGTGTGATGCGATAGCCGAGTCGGTCAGCAAGCCTACGGTCAATTCACCGAGTTTCGCGCCTTCGCGGATAATGTTGATTATGCCGGGGTGAATAATATCGCCCCGCATTCCAAGATAAACTGCTTTTTTCATAGAATTCCTCATTTTATGTATTCTTCAACCAAATTATATACTTTTTCGGCCGAAGTGTCATAAGAATATTTTTCAAGGATTACATCCGGTTTTTCAACCGGCTCACGAAGCAGCGCATCAAGAGCAATATCAATATTAAACGGATCGATATAATGCGCCGTATTTCCGTAAATTTCCGGCAGGCTAGCAGCCTTTGCGATAATGATCTGCGCCCCGCAGGAAAGCGCTTCAAGCGGTGTAAGGCCGAAACCTTCGTAGTAGGAAGGTAAGATAAACGCTTTGCATTTTTCCATAAGGGCTTTTACTTTGGAATCATCAAGATAACCCAGCAGGATAATATTTTGCGGTGTTGAATTATCCAACTCATCCGCCTTTACGGTAGGCAGGCTGACGCCTGAAACTGCAAAAACCGAATCGGGATTTTTTTGCGCATATTCGATTATCCACTTGAGGTTTTTCCGTTTTGAGAGACTGCCCAGCGAAAAAAAGTAATTGCCTTGTTTAAGAGAAGGATGATCATTAAAAATAGAATAATCCGCTGCAATATTTTTAAAATGATTCCAACTGGAATAAATAACGGTTATTCTGTCAGGGTTGATATGATAAGTTTGTGCTATCTGATTTTTAGTAAAAACTGAAACAGTACCAATTTTTTTTGCCCTTCTACTGATTAGGCGGTACTGCCATTTATTGTACAGGCGAATAATTTTATCCCTCAAACCGGTAAAATCTTCGGGGAAAAATTCGCAGTAAATGTCATGCAGAAACACAATTCCGGGAGTGAAGGGCAGGGCAGTGTTGCCGAATTCAAGTACGGTATATTCCCTATGTGTTATAAGAAACCATTGTAAAGTAAACATTTGCCATAATAAATGTTGAATGGTTTTTCCATGACGGATAATGCGGATATTTTTATATTCCGGAATATTTTCCGCATCATCAGGTATAATTATGGCGATTTCACCAGGCTTACACAATTTATCAAGACGGGATGTAATTTCATATGCATAACGCTCAATGCCTGTCAGGCGGCGGCAAAGGAAAAAACCATTAATAAGAATTGTTTTCAATCTATTCTTAATCAAAACAGTTTGCTTTTTAGATACCTTGAAAAACAAGCAATAAATTTTGCCGGAAGATAGGCTCTTTTTTCGGCCAAAGTGAGCAAAAAATATTTATAAAGACCGGCTTCCTTTCGGTAATATGGAGTAACTGAAAGCTGAAAAAGTTCTTTATACTCATTCCCTGAAAATACTCCACTGCTTAACATTTCGAATTTATCATTGAATGGGAAAAAATTATGTTTACAAAGATCATCCCGCCTATATTTTTTAAGGAGGAAAGAAAGGCAGTTTAAAAACTTAACCCTTTCCTTATACCTTTCTTTTTTATTTTTACGTGTAAATGAATTGTGGTTATAACTGTGATGATAATATACTCCGGGCAGATACCCTACAGTGGGGTTATTGAGCAATATTTCCAGTATGAACAATGTATCTTCACCGTAATTAATACCATCAGTAAAAACAATATTATTTTGTTTATATATATTTTTTTTAATTATTACATTCCATAAACAGCTAAAAAGTTTTCCTTCAAGTACCAGACTTAGTATGGTTTCAGTATCGGTACAAATTTTATTTTGACTAATGTAACGTTCCTTTCCGGCGGCATTCTCTTCAAAAAAATCCATAAAAAGAATATCAACATTATCTGTTACCAGCTTTTGATAAACATCATTAAGGAAAGAATGTTCTACCCAATCATCACTATCTATAAATAATATATACTGTCCTTTTGAATTATCTATCCCAAACTGACGTGATTTGCTAATCCCTTCGTTTTTTCGATGATAAACGCGAATACGTTTATCTTTCTGTGCATATTTATCACAAAGGACAGGACAGTTATCTGTTGAACCGTCATCAATAAGTAAACATTCGAAATCTTCATGTGTTTGCGCAAGAATGCTGTCAATACAACGCGGAAGATTTTTCTCGTCGTTATAAACAGGGACAATAACTGAAATTAAAACATTATTCATTAAAGATAATATATGACGGATCGTGTGTTATGCGTTCTTCAACAGGCGGTAATTCCATATAATTGCCATATTCTTCTTTAAGAAACGAATCGCAATCGTTTGGAGCATAATAGTATTTCCCTTCGAAAGAAATTTTGGAGAGAGGAAATGTACGGTTGTATTCATGGGTTTCTTTTTTATATCCGTATTTTCCGGAAAAAAACGTAATATATTTAGTGTTGTATTTATTAAATATTAAATATAATTTTTTATGAAGTTTATCAATGAAACGCTCTGAGAGAATAAAACATAAAAGATTACCGAAAAATATTTTTATCTTATTTTTTGGTTTAATATAATCAGTTTTAAAATGGTATAATCGCCATACAAATTTCAGCAATTTTGTTTGTAAAGGCAAAAAAAACAGAATGCATCTATCAAACGGAAAAATATCTATGTATATCCCTGCGTGGCTATTTGACGGCCTGCTGATTTCCGCAACCTTAGTGCCTTTTTTGCATAATTTCGCAAACGGCTCATAATAATAAATATCCTTATCAGGAAATTTATCTGATAGTATGTAATAATCTCCATTATCAATATTGTTGTAGATTGCAATAAATTTATCATAATCGTTTCTTGGCATTGCAACATCAAGATCATCGTCCCATGGGATAAATCCTTTATGCCTTACGGCGCCAAGCAATGTCCCGGCTGTTAAAAAATAGGTAAGATTATTTTCCTCACAAATGCGGACAAATTCATTTAATATCTCAAGCATGATATTACGAAGCCCGGTTAGTGTATCCCGATCCATATTATGATATCCTTATCATCAATAACATTGATTATTCATGGAGTTTATAAATTTTTTCAATTGTTTTTTCAGCGTCATCAAATGAAATAAATTTTATGCCATGAGTTAGTCGCTGTTCAACGGGCGGTAATTCCATATAATTACCATACCGACGCGTAAGGTAAGCGTTGTAATCTCCGGGTACGGAATATTGCTTCCCTTCAAAAGCAATCTTGGTAAGAGGAAATATCGTATCATATTTTTGATATAAGTTTTTCATTTCACCAAAGGCAGAAAAATCAGCGATATATTTAGTTTTTATATTATTAAAAATTGTATGTGATTTTTCAAGTAATATTTTAATCAATTTAAGCGGGAAAATACAGTTAATTATTTTGATAAAAAACAGTTTGAATTTATTAATTGGAATATCATAATGGGTTTTTAAACGATAGAACCTCCATACAAAAGAGGTAAATCCTTTCTGTAAATACACCATGGGTAAAATACTGTTATCAAATGGCCAGATGTCTATAAAAATACCGGAATATTCTTCCGGCGAATTTTTGTTTTCCTGTGCAAATATGGTTCCTCTTTTACAAAATCTTGTAAAAGCCCTGTAATGATAATATGTATTAACCGGACATCGGGGTGAAAGAGCATAATAATTACTTTTGGTGCCGCTTGAAACAATATCAAGAAACTTCTCATAATCTTTTCTGGGCATTGAGGTATCAATATCATCGTCCCATGGAATAAATCCCTTATGCCTTACAGCGCCAAGCAATGTACCATATGATAAAAAATAGGTAAGATTATTTTCCTCACAAATACGGACAAACTCATCCAGTATTTCAAGCATAACACCGCGAAGTCTGATTAATGTATTTTGGTCCATTTATTTTATCCTTATCGCCAATAACGCTGATTATGATAACTTAGCGCTATTATTATTCATGGAGTTGATAAAATTTTTCAATTGTTCTTTCAGTATCATCGAATGAAATGAATTTAATACCATGAGTTAGTCGCTGTTCAACAGGCGGCAATTCCATATAATTGCCATACACACGTGTAAGGTAAGTGTTGTAATCTCCGGGTGCAAAATATTGTTTTCCTTCAAAAACAATTTTGGCAAGGGGAAATATCGTATCATATTTTTGACAATTTTTTGTAATATCCGTGAAACCATAGAAAAAGACGATATTCTTAGTTCTAAAATTATTAAAAATTGTATATGAAATTTTAAGTATTATTTCAAATAATTTAAGCGGCAAAAGACGGTTAATTATTTTGATAAGGAACAGTTTATATTTCTTACTTGGAATTTCTTTCTGAGTTTTTAATCGATAGATCCTCCATGCAAAAAGGGTGAATTTTTTATGTAAACGTGTCAGAGATAAAATACAGTTATCAAATGGCCAAATGTCAATAAAAATACCGGAATATTCTTCCGGAGACTTCTTATTTTCCTGTGCAAATATGGTTCCTTTTTTACAGAATCGTGTAAAAGCCCTGTAATGATAGTATGTATTAACCGGACATCGGTGTGAAAGAGCATAATAATTACTTTTGGTGTCGCTTGAAACAATATCAAGAAACTTCTCATAATCTTTTCTGGGCATGGCAACGTCAATGTCATCGTCCCATGGAATAAATCCTTTGTGCCTTACAGCGCCAAGCAATGTGCCGTCCGATAAAAAATAGGTCAGATTATTTTCTTCACAAATACGGACAAACTCATCCAGTATTTCAAGCATAACACCTCGAAGTTTGATTAATGTATCTTGATCAATAGCCATTTACATAAGCTCCATTCTGGCAGATCAATTGTTTATTTATGATCATCTTTTGTTTTTGTCGCTGATATTTCTTCAGTTCGCGGTAAGTAGGTAACATGTGTATTATTTTAATCGACGGCGTACATAAAAATTTCATAGTAATACTTTAATGCCAAGCTGGAATGAAAAATTATGTAGATAGATATTACCCTGAAAAATATCTTTTCCATCGGCATCTTTTTCATTGTCATAATAATATACAGGATTGATGATAAGATCGTATAACATGCCGCCGGAAAGAAGCAGCTTTGAATTTAAAAAATAACTTGTATTTATGCCAACCAGAAAATTTGCCTTGTTTTTTCTAAAATATCTTCTTTGCAAAAGATGGTCGTCGTCTTTCGCTGAAGCATCAATTGCATTTTTGTATATAAAGTTGCTATCCGGGTTATTTCTGCCGATAGTGAATGAACTTTTTCCTTTGGGGTAATACAAAATAAATGAAAGATATTGGCTATTCCCCCCGGGAGCACTTCCATTTCCCAGCCATTGCCCTCTGTTGGTATAACCATGAATTATCAGATGATGAAAATAAAACGAATAGGGCCATTGCAGTTGAAAATCCTGAGTCATTTCCATCCAGTTTGATTCAAAAATAATTTCGCCATATATGCTTTTTTCTGGTTTGATATTTAATGTTTTCCTGAGACCGCCGGTATATACGGTTGTATGAAATGGGTGCCGGATAAACGATAATATAGGCGTATAACCGCCATACACAAAATCATCAATCCCTATTTCACCGAAAACTTCAAACCCCGCTTGTGGAAATATCCATGAAAAACCAAAAGACGCTTTTTGATCTTCAATAGTATTTGCATTACTGGGAATTATGAATTTTAAATTTTCCCATTCCCAATCAACAAGACATACCCGGTTGACAAACAAAGTTAATCCCGGCAGGAATGACGGCGCGTAGGCAAACGCCAATCCGTGAAACATGGTATAATCGTTTGAGGCATCATTATCAAAATAGTCAGATTCTGTAAGCCGCCCAACCCACAACCGCGCTTCTACGTCTCCTAAATACCAACCCAGCCAGGGAAGTCTAACCTCTTGCCTGCGTAGTCCAATATCAAATTTGGGATACACCGGCGCGTTATTTGAGTGAAGTATTGGGTTAATGTATGCCGGCCCCAGCCAGATTGGCTGTGTTCCAAATCCAATAGTAAGCGTTTTCCATGTATAGCGTATTTCCGAATCACCAAAATCCCAGTCAAAAAACGGTTTGTCACCAAAGCGCTGAGGCGCGTCAGCACCGACGCTGTTGGATTGTGGATTGACATATCCCCAGAAATAACCGTATTCATTTTTATAGTGTGACTGCATTATTTCAAAGGGGGCATTTTGCGAAAACGCGAAATGCGGCAGCAGCGTCAGTTCAATGCCATAGCCTTCAAAACGAACGCCGCCTTTGAAAAGCGAGTTAAAGCCGCGCCCCTGCCACAGTACGCCGTCATTTTGCCCGTAGGGAGCGGCGGTGTTACCCGACATGAACAGTTCCGGCCCGTATACCCGCATACGGAAATTACCGAATAAATTTCGCCATGCTCCCAAATTATTATCTTGCCATGGGTGGGCAGCATCTTCATCTACAGTCCACAGCGAATCTGAAAAAGTGCGATAGTTCAAAGTAGGGCGTTCTGTTAGTCCCTGCAAAGCGAGAAAGTCGTAATATTCTTCTTCAATGGATTTAAGGGATTCCTGAGCAGGGAGGATAGCGGGAAACACTATACAGAACAAAAGGCAGATAAAAAGATATTTATTCATTATTTAATTATCTTTCCATGTTCAATTCGTATCTTTCTGTCACACCTTTCAACTGTGCTTAAGCGGTGGGCGATGACAATTAACGTTTTGTTCTCACTTACGCTGTAAATTTCATCCATGATCTTCTTTTCGGTCTCGGTGTCAAGAGCGGAAGTGGCTTCGTCAAGGACGAGCACTTCCGGGTCGTCGTATAACGCGCGGGCAATGCCGATTCGCTGCTGTTGTCCGCCGCTTAATTGAATGCCGCCGTCTCCTACACGGGTATGTATGCCTTCTTTTTGGGCAAGAAAATCCCAGATATTTGCTCTTTGAAGGGCTTTGGTTATTTTGTCTTTATCAGGCTCTGAACCAAAAGAAATATTTTCCGCGACAGTCCCGTCAAAAAGGTAAATGCTTTGCGGGATGTATCCAATCTTCATTCGCCATGAACGAATATTACCATCTGTCAAAAGCGTGTCATCAATATATATTTCCCCTGAGATCGGTTTATGGATTCCAATGATAATATCAACTAAAGTAGATTTGCCGCCGCCGCTTTCGCCGGTAATTGCGATCTTTTCTCCTTTGTTAACTGTAAATGAAACCCCGGTAATAACTTCGTTTCCGGTCATGTATTTAAAATTAATATTTTCAAGGCGGACGGAACGTTCAAACTCCACCGGTGCCGAACCTTCGTTTTCAACCGGCTGATTCAGATTTTCATTAACACTTTCAAGTGTTTTTTGCAAATAGGCTATAGTGCCGATTTGCTGCAGCATGCGGTGTATTGACGGAAGTATCCGGTAGAGGGCCAGGGCATACATGGTAATTATAGGGATAGCTCCGGAAGCATCATGATACATCCAAATAAAAAAAATCACCGCAGCAATAAGCATGGAAAATCCAATGCTTTCAAGAATACCTTTAGGCAAATCGCCTAACACATTGTTTATTACTTCTGTGCGTGCTTTTATTGCAGTGTTGGTTTCATAGTTTTGAATAATACCTGCTTCATTGCCTTTCAATTTTATAAACTTAATATTTCCCAGCGATTCTATTAATGAACGGTAGATCTTTCTTCCGGTTTCAAGCCGCTTAGCTCCAAGCTGCCTGTTTTTTTTGGTCGAAAAAAACAGAATAAATAAAGTCATTAACAATAAAACAAATGTAATTACCAGAGTCATTTTCCAGTTTATAATAATGATAACAGCATAAATCATAAGAACGGTAAAAGCTTCCGATAAAAGTTTCATTAGGTTAAGAATTATCTTGCCGACATCGTTTGTTTCTTCGGAGATGGCGCGAATTTGTTCTGCGGAGTTTTTTTGAACAAAAGTTTTATAGGAAATTGATAAAATAGTTTTAAACATTTTTTTTGAAAGATATTTGTGAGTATCAAGCGAAAAACGATTGATGAAATAGGTAAGTAAAACAGAATAGACGGCGCGGAAAATATAGAAAAAGATTATTACAATGCCAAAAGTGATGATGAACGGTTCAAAACCGGTGAACCCCGTAAAATCAAATGCCTTTTTATATAAGCCGGAGGCAAGCAAATCCGGGTTGGAAGCCAGTGAAATAAACGGCATAATTGCGGAAATTCCGACGGTTTCTATGATTGAAAAGCCAATGGTCAGGATTAACAGAATACAAAAAGATATTTTTTGTCCGCGATTCAGCAGTCTGTATAGACTGCCCGGAATGGACATTATTTTTTTAAGTTTTTGAAAATGTTTCATCTTATGTTAAAAACTTTTCACTCCTTAATATTGAAAATCTGTCCCGATATATACTTCATTTGAGCCAAGACCCGTGAAATCAGATATATTCCACCCGATTGAAGCCCTTAAAAACAAGCTGCGGAAAAATTCGGGAAAGACAACAATTTCCATTCCGCCTGAAGCGACGGTATTTTTTATATCAAATCCGGTTTTGGTTACAGGATCGCGGTATATCGCTACATCAACAAAAGGAGCAAGATAAAGCTCAAAATTAATAATGCGTAATTTTGGTTTGTTAAGCCAAACAGACGGTAAAAATCTTATAATTCTTAAAGGTAAATCAAGATTTAGAGAAAGCATATAATCCGCAAAAATATCCTTGTCAATAATACCGCGAAGCGCGTCTCCTGCGGAGGTATATCCGTAATCATAAAATACCCATTGGCGGTACATCAGTTGTGTTGAAACGCCGAAAAAATCTGTAATTATAAAATGGCCTATGCCGCAAAAAGACAATCTTTCCGTCCATGGGTTTTTATCGTTTTTTGCTTTGTAAAAATTGTAGTCAAAAGAATTGTAAACGGATACATCCAGCCCCTTTCTAAGATTTCCAATCCAGTCTATATGGTCAAAGCCAAGATTTTGACTAAAATACAGAACAGTCCCTTTTCTTATTTCATCTAACGGCCATTCTGAAAATTCATGATTAAAAGCGGCGGAGACTCTTGGAGTAAAAACAATCTCTCCAAAACTGCCAACGTCAATGCCGATAGGTATTTTCCATGATATAAAAGGGTTAGTTGACATATAAAAACCGTCCTGAAAATTTCCGTATTCAGGTTTGTATATATCCGCATTTTCTTCGTTTAATATAAAAGATTCGTTTAAACCGACAGTAATAAAAGTAAAACTTAAAGGCAGTTCTACTGATAAACCTGTGGTATTTTTGTAATAATACGGCTGTTCCGTATCCGGACGATAAACGAAATCGTTAAGAAATTTTATATTCCAGTTAAGCCCGTAAGCCGTAAAAGGAATATTGGAATCAAACATAAATAAAAAGGAAGTGTTTTTGTTTTCATTGTAAGCGTATCCAAAATCAACTCTTAACGGACTCATTGTCCCTAAAAAATTATAATCCCGCGCTTTTAGCGTTATGTCAAAACCGGTATTGGAACTGTACCTTGGCCTTGGAATGGCGACAATGTTCCATGTGTCTTTTGTAGTGATGACAACATCAACCGGAAACTTTCCGTCATCATCAGGCTGTCCGATGGTATAATCAATCCTGACACTGTCTAAAACTCTTTCATTGTAAAGCTGCTGGGTTTTTTCCTGTATATATTCTTCCAATTCCGGGAGCCCTTTAATTTCTTCCCCTTTCTTTAACTCTCCTTTTCTAATTAGCGCATTGGGACGGGTAAAACCCGTTATGTTAAAATCAAATGAATTGATAATAAAGACAGAATCCGGAATAATGTCTGGATTTATAATAGAGACAGAATCGCCTTGCGGTTCATCTTGTTGTTCTTCCTGCGGGTCTTCCTGTGAAAAAACCGCCGTAGAAAGAAAAAATAAAAAGATGAATAATAATAAATTAAGATTATTCTTATAAGATGAAAAGAGCAAAAGAAACCTTTTAGTGTCCTAACCGAACACCATTCCAGAAGATACCTGCCGAAAACACCGGCGGACACCGGGCGCACCGGCGGCCGAAACACGCTCAATGAAACCGGCGATTTTTGTTTGTAGTACCCCGTTGCACGGCAGATACTCTGCGGTAAACGGCAAACGCCGCTTATTCCTCAATATATCACAGAAAAAGGGGTGTTTCAATACATTATGGCTTATTCGGAAAGGTTATAAACGTTTATTTCTATACAATTTATTATCTCATACTTTGAAAATTCATCAATTTCGTCATTATGAGACAGAAATTCCTTCCAGTTTTCGACAAAATCGGCGGCTGTTTTGCGGTGCAGGGGCAGGTGGCTGCCGATTAATATGCCTTCGGCGTTCTTATTCCGTACAATGGTGTCTCCTTTGCAAACAATCTTTATGTCGGAAAGTATATCTTTCTGGACTTTTGCCAAAAAAGTAACAGTTTTATTGCTATATATGCCTTCAGAATAAAATTTTTTATACATTGAATAGTCCCATTGATGAAGGGGCAGCCTGATTCTGGTAAGAATTTCCTTTTTTTCAAGCGCATTGTGCTCTTCTTCGGAGTGATAACGCAAAGCGGAAACCCAGCGCGAGCTTTGGGCGTTGCGGAACTCGTATTGGGCGTCAAGGGCGACAAGAGGCGCCGATATGTCGAGCAGCTGGGTTGTACAGCAGATGTTACCGCCGATAGTTGCGACATTCCTTAACTGGACTCCGCCTATATTTTCCAGACAATCGCAAAGGATTTCAGGCACTATTTTTCCCAGCGTGATTATCTTATTCAATTTTACCATCGAGCCGATTTCAAGATAATGTTCAGTCCTTGTAATTTTTTGTAATTCCTGCATATTGTCCAGACAGATAATGACAGGCGGCAAATCAATAATGGTATTGCTTTGTTTCCACAAAAGGACAGTGCCTCCGGCATATGGCAGGGCGGACGGGTTCTGATTCCACACGGAAAAAAGTTCGTTAAATGATACCGGGAAAAATATCCGGTTAAGCAGAACGTCCATACAATCTCCGTTGGCGGATGCCGATAATAGTGTTCACCGCTTCTACAAGCCTGTCATAATTTGTGCAGCGGCAGTTGACTCCCGAAAACCCCATAATAATTTCTTCCCTTGAAGGATTGGGGAAACGTTCCAGAAGCGCTTCGGCGCAGAGAATTTTTCCCGCTTCGCAATAACCGCAATTTCCCAAATGGACCTCTTTAAACCCCTTTAATATATCCTCACACTCATCCGTCAGTAAAAACCCTTCTATGGTGATAATTTCACTTCCCCTTATTTTGAATGCCGGTATCAGGCAAGCGGGTGTTACGCTTCCGTTAAAAATTACCGAACACGCGCCGCACTGGCCGTTAAGGCAGCCGGATTTTGCACCGAATAAACCGAAATTTTCACGCAGTATATGAATAAGCCTTACACCTGGTTCAGTACGGACAAGAACATCTTCTCCGTTTAATATAAAACTGACTGTCATTTCTGCCCCTGTGTTTGCGCGTCACTGTTTCTAATCCGCGCGATTTCCCAAATTTCTTTTCTTTTTAAAGGAATAGTTTTATAACAATGATCCATTGCCTGCGAGACAGCCTGCAAAAAAGCCGCAGGTATACAAGTGAAGGGAAGCTCTCCGATTCCCTTTGGTTCTGTGCTGTCGCCGGACAAAAATTTAATGTCGATGACAGGAATATCAACATGAGATGAAATTACAAATTTATCGTACTTGTTCTTCGGCAGCGCCCCGTCTGAGTACTTGATATTTTCAGCGAATGCCCAGCCTAATGCCTGTGTCGCCCCGCGGGTAAGGCTTCTTCTTGCCCTGTTTTTCGAGATAATTTTTCCGCCGTCAATGCCAAGCCAGATGCCGCGAATTTTTGGGATACATTCTACAAGGTCAACCGAGACCTCAACAACGCAGGCGGCCATACCCGGTCTTGAAAATCCGCTGATATCCATAACTTTTCCTTCATGTGGTTTAAAGCGGTCTTTCCACAAAGAGCCGCTTTGAGGTCTTACCGAGCGGCGTACAGTAATCGGCAGCGGATCGTGAAAGCGTTGTTTGCGGATGGCTTGGCAACATTTTTCAACCAGTCTGGTAAGAGTTGTAATATTTCTTGAAGCGCAGGAGGGACCGCTGTCGGGCGCTTGCTCGGTAACAAGGCGCACCTTTTCAGGTTCAATTGACAGAACCTCTTTTACAACCTTCGACCAGATTTTGGCGTAATCTTCCTCGGCGCTTGTAATGCTCGATTTTATTTCAATGAAACTTTCTTTTGTCAACGTAACCTCTATGCTGTAATTACCCTTGTCTTCGCCATAGTAGAGGAGACCGTTTCCCTGAAATCCAAGCGCCATTCCAATGCCTCTTAAGTTTTCGCCCTTCTCATACATAAATGATTTTTCCCTGCGGCTTTGTCTTAACAATTCATAGGAAGCCCATTTACGGTAATAATCGCTAATATCAGTAGCACAGGCGACAAGTTTTTCGATTGGAATATGGTTTTTAGGGTTTATGCCGGAGGGCAGTATCAAAGACGGATTAATGCGGGATTTTCGCCATTCTACCGGATCGACTTTGACTGTATCCGCGATCTGTGATATATGACGTTCCATCGCAAAAAAACCCTGAGCAAGCCCGAACCCGCTAAACGGCCCCTGCGGCGGAATATTCGAAAGATTCGCCTTTGCGGTGATCTTTAGGTTCTCAATATTACAGTAACCAATAGTTCCAAGACAGACTTGATCCAGTATTTCCTCGCCGTTAACCCCGTAAGCGCCAAGGTTAACGGAAATATCTACCTCAGTAGCGGTAATATTACCGTTATCATCGATAGTGCTGGCGATATCAATATTTGATTTACAGCGTTTTGGTGAGTAAAAAAAGTCTTCTTCCCTGTTTAAAATAAGACGTACAGGCTTATTTGTTAAGAATGTTCCAAGCGCCGCATGGCAGGCGACAAGGGAGGTAAACATAAGTTTTCCGTCCATGTGCAAGCTGAGTGAGGTGGTTTCTACAGATACGCCGGATTGGTCAATTCCCAGTACGCGGGCGACTGAGCGTTTTACATGGTAAGGCCATTGGGTCGCGGTTTTTACAATTAATAATTTTTCGGACTTTTTTAATTTGCTCTCTTTTTTCGCCTCGGTATTCGGCAGTCCTTGCGCATTTTCATTTTGCTTTTTATAGAATGTTACAGCTCCTGCCGGCTCTGCGTACCAATGATCCTGTATTCCGGTAATATAACTTCCGGCGACTATTTTTCCTGATTTTTCAAAAACGCTCCCGGGATCGCCAATTTGGATTTCACGGACAACAGCCGCAGGCTCTATGGCTTCAAATTCAGGCGTCTCCTCGTCGTAAATTACTTTGCATCGTTTCGCTAATTCTTCAACTTTTGTTTTGTCCTGTCCAAGTAAAATGCCGACCGGCTCTCCTATGTAGGAAAGTTTTGAATCCGCAAGTATGGGAATGGAAGTGTCCTCAAGCCTGTTTTCTCCGGGGATATTTCTGGCGGTTATGAAGGCGTAATTGTCGGGAAGTACCGGATATTGGATCAGCTTCAGGCGGCCGTTTGCGATAGGAGAGCGGATTGTTATAGCGTACAATAAATGCTGAGGGTAAATATCTTCCAGAAAAACAGAGGCTTTCATTACTAGAGTAGTCTATTTTAATTTTATGATTTTTTCAATTAGGATTTCACGCAGCAATTCCGTTTTTCTGTATACATGAGGGTTTGCCGGATCAAAGCAGCAAATGGGGCGCAGTTGATCAAGGAGGTCTTTCAGATCGACAGAAAACGGTTTGTCCCGTTTTACCTGTAAAATCCTGCTGTACTCTGTCTCGTTGATTTTTTCGTCATGAGACCAAAGAGGTTCGTCCATACGTTCACCCGGTCGAAGGCCCGTGTATACGATTTTGATTTCGGTATCCGGTTCAAAGCCGTGAAAACGGATCAACTGTTCCGCCAAATCGCGGATGCGCACCGGCTCTCCCATGTCCAGCAGGTACAGACCTCCGTTTTCCCCGACGCCGCCCGCCTTGAGGACCAGCGAACACGCTTCGCTTATGGTCATAAACCAGCGGCGTATGTCCGGGTGGGTAATGGTGACAGGCCCTCCCTTTTTAATCTGCTGTTGGAACAACGGCACTATCGAGCCGCGCGAGCCGAGTACATTGCCAAAACGGACTACCATGAAATTCGGGCCGCCAAGCGTTGCGGCTTCCAGAACCATCTGTTCGCAAATTTGTTTGGAAGCGCCGTATATTGAAACAGGTTCAACCGCTTTGTCTGTGGTAATATGTACAAATTTTTTGATACCGTGCTTAATTGCGGACAGTATCAAATTTTCTGTCCCAAAGACATTGTTTTCGATTGCCGCCACAGGATTTTCTTCCATCATCGGGACATGCTTGTATGCCGCAGTGTGGAAAATCGCGTCGGCTTTTAAGTGTCCCAGAATGTAGTTTACATAATCCGCGTCTTTTAATTCCCCGATAACCGGAACAAGCGCCGCTTTTTCGCCGACTCCCTCTTCCTGCAAAAGCCGTAATTCCCTGTCGATTTGATAAATTGAATTTTCCCCATGCCCAAAAAGGTAAAGACGGGAAGCGCCCCCCGAAAGCAGCTGACGGCAAAGTTCGCTCCCGATTGAGCCGCCCGCTCCCGTAACAAGTACGCGCTTGCCGCGCAGGTATGCAAGGCTTTGTTTCAGTTTTATCGCGACGGGATTCCTCCCAAGCAGGTCCTGCAAATCTATGGAACGTGTTTGGATAAAGTGCGCGTCCCCGTCGATGATTTGGGAAATGCCCGGCAGGATTCTGATCTGTTCAAAGCCGGCTTTTTTTAAATTGTCGTATAACTGTTTTAAGTATTCCCTGCCGGCGTTCGGCATGGCGATAATCGCTTCGTCCGCGGGATTTGTGCGTAACAAAACAGCGACATCGTTAATGGGGCCGAATACCGGTATACTTTCGATTTTTTTGCCGATTTTTTCCGGGTCGTCATCCAGAAAGGCGACAACTTCGCCGAATACGGCTTTTGAGATTATTTCGCCCGCAAGAGCGCGCCCCGCGAATCCGGCGCCGATTATGTATAGGCGTTTTGACTTTTTCGTTACCTTCCCCTCCCGGCAGGCTCTGTCGATCCTATTACTTCAAACCCTAAATCTATACTAAATGAATCGTTGTATAAATCAAGCATTATTTTTGCTCTGCCTTTCCTCTTATCTACTTTTACGATTCTTCCTTCAAGTCCCATAAGAGGTCCTTCCACAACAACAATGCGTGAATTTTCATTGAAGTACACCTTTGACCTGCCGGCTACAGGCCCCGCGTTTTGAATAAAGTGAAGGACTAATTCTAAATCCCGATCGGCAAGCGGCGTTATTTCCTGATTTGATCTTAAAAAACGGTAAAAACCCTCTGTCCGGCGGAAATCCCATTGGCAGTTTATAATGTCCTCACTGTTTTCGACTTCAACAAAGACATATCCGGGAAAAATGGCCGCCATAGAAGGCTTTATTTGCCCCTTTCTTCTTATGTCGAGCCGCCTTTGCGGGAAATAGATAGGGAAAGTGATTTCCGGGTGCAGAGCCTTGAAAAGTTTTATAAACTTGGCTTCCGCGCGGGATTTTACCTGAATAGCGTAATAGTTCATTTTCCCCTCTGGTTTAGTTTACACGAAAAAGACGGAAATGAGCAAGGAACAGTTAATAGTTAATAGTTAATAGTGAACAGTTAACAGTGAACAGTTAATAGTGAACAGTGTTGTTGTTTGAACGCTGGGCGTGAAGGCAACACGCTATGCCCGCGAACCAGAACACTGTTCCCTGTTAACTGATTCACTGTTAACTGTTTATTGTCCCCCCATTATCGTGCCGTTGCTTGCTTTGAGCCTTGGATAGCCTTTTAACCCTACGTTGTTAAAATCCCAGTGGGCGGCGGTGAAATCGAGGGTTGTCTGCCAGAACGAGGGGTCGCGGAAATTGCCGGAGTGGGCGTCTTGGCCGTGTTCATTATCATCGCTTGGTAATGGAAATAAGGGCCTTACGCCCGGGGTGCCGGCTCCATAAATACCGCTTTCGTAAAGCCTCATGCCGTTGTTGGCGTGGTTAGTTTGTACGGTGGTACTTGCATGCTTTGAACCGTAGACCCGCCCGATGTTTCTGGTTGCGCCGCCGGTCACGGTAATACTTGGGCCCAGGGCGGCGCAATCTTTGAATGTGGCAATTGAAGAATTGACAATTCCCGCAAGCCCTCCTGCACAGACCACGCCGGTATTGCTATTTCTTTGAACCGTAACACTTCCCTTGGCGAAACAACGCTGTACAACAACCGGGGGATTATCGATCGAAGAACTACTGGATATGCCGGACAGGGCTCCGGCGTTAATGGGTGAAGTAGAACCAATTGATGACGAAGAAGCGTCAACAAATACATCCCCTATGGCGTAGCAGTCGTTCATAAGCATACCATAACCAACAAAACCGCCTGAGTGAAATTGCCCGGATGTCCCCTTTATATATCCGTTTACGTTTCCGGTGGCGTAACAGTATGAAGCACGGGCGGCAGTGTTACCCGCAAAACCACCAGCATAGATGCCGCCATAACCTGAAAGGCTTACGTCTCCCAGGGCGTAGCAATGGATAATGGTACTGGCAGCCACTGTACCCCCAACAAAACCTCCGCCTATCACTATCCCTGAATAGCCGGGTGAGGCGTTTACCACCACAGAATTATTGCTGTAACAATCTTTCACCGCCCCTGAAGATAACAAACCAAGGAAACCGCCTGCGTAAAATGAAGGGCTGCCGGTAACGGTTTTACTAATATCAAAATTTCCCGCCAGACTGGAACATCCGGTAATAGTCGCCGTAGAAACTACTCCTGTACCGCCACCCATGTAGGAGATTCCTCCGCCGCTTGATATTGATATGTTTCCCTCCCGGTAAACTGAATTGTCTAACAGACCCCTATAAAAATAACCCACAAGCCCGCCCACATAGAGGATGTTGGCGTCCACCGCTCCGGTCTTTCCCACGGCAATGTCCCCCACCACACTTACATCCTTCACCTTGACGGCTTCGGCGGATGTACCATATATGTATCCGGCAATGCCGCCCACGTTGAGGTTGCCTGTTACGCTGGTATTTACTGTGAGGTCAAGACTGCTGTAGGCGCTGCTTATGCCTGACGTGCCTTCCATTCGTCCGACAATGCCGCCGGCGTAGGCATTGCCGGTAATGGTGCTGCCGCTTCCGCTCATTGTTACCGCGCCTTTGACCTGCACGTTAATCAACTGCGATTTCCCCTGCGTGGTTCCGGCTATGCCGCCGAATTGCGCCGCGCCTGAGGTGGTTACTTTTACCGCTTTATCTGCGGCGGTTAAATCTTCATACACGATTGTTACGTCGCGGATTAACGCGCCGTCCCCCACTACAGCGAAAAAGCCTATGTTGCCGCTTGTTACGGTGGAAGCAAAACTTCTGATAGTAACGGTATGCCCGTTGCCGTAAAAATTTCTCCCGGCGGCTAAGTTGGTGGGGCTCCAGTTTTCAAGAACAATATCTTCGGTAAGGATTAGATTTTTCTGTGCATGAAGATTAACGGTTAGAAGAAGAAAGAGCAGTGAAAAGAGTAGTGAACAGGTATGTAGTGAACAGTTAACAGTGAATAGTGAACAGTGTTTTTGTTTGAACGCTGGGCGTGAAGGCAACACGCTATGCCCGCGAACCAGTACACTGTTCCCTGTTAACTGATCACTGTTAACTGTTCCTTGTTCACTATTAACTGAGTTGTTAGGACATGAGATATCCTCCGATCCAAACACGGAACGGAACGGAACGGAACGGAACGGAACGGAACGGAACGGAACGGAACGGAACGGAACGGAAACGGCGCTTTTTAAGACTAACATACATATCCCCCTTTTGTCAATAATTTTTCGTACACTGCCCATTAATGGGCGCGTCCTTACTGTTTAGTGGTAATTA
>JAIRUC010000130.1 GCA_031254615.1 Treponema sp.
CCGTATCTTGAAACAGAGCCGTAAGTGGGCTTAATGCCCGTAACGCCGCAGAAAGAGCATGGCTGGCGAATGCTTCCGCCCGTATCAGTGCCAAGCGTAATTGGCGCCTCCCCTGCCGCGACCGCCGCGGCGCTGCCCCCCGACGAACCGCCGCTGACCCGCGTTATATCCCACGGGTTGTGAACCGCGCCGAATGCTCCGGTCTCGCTAGAGCCGCCCAACGCGAACTCATCCATGTTGAGTTTTCCAATCACGATCATTCCGGCGCGTTCCAGTTTTTCAACTATTGTCGCGTTGAATACAGGTTTGTAGCCTTTCAGCATTTTTGACGCGCAAGTGGTTTCGATCCCTATTGTAGAGATGTTGTCCTTCAGAGCAATCGGCACTCCCGCAAGCGGCGAGATTTCTTCGCCATTATCAACGCGAGCCTGTATCTCCCGCGCGCGCGCAAGGGCGCTCTCCTTTGACACTGACAAAAAAGCGTTAAACTGTTTGTCGTTTTTTTCGGTTGTTTCTATATACGCGCTTACCGCTTCGGCCGCGCTGATTTTTTTTGCCTTAATCGCCGCCGATAACTCCAGCGCGCTGTTAGCTTCAAACATCGATCTTCCCCCTCACTCGACTGTCTTGGGCGCGACAATAAATTCATCGTTCCTGACAGGCGCGTTTTTCAAGATCAACTCACGATCAAAAGAAGGGCGCACTTCATCATCGCGAAAAACATTGACATTATCAAAAGGATGACTGCGTTCCTGCACGCCGTCCGTATTCAATTCGCCAAGTCGCGCGATACTGTTCAATATTTTTTCCAAATCGCCCGCCAATCGGCTTTTTTCATCGCCGGGGAGCGTAAGATAGGATAAATCTTCAAGGTACGAGATCAGTTTGTCATCAATTTGCATGAATTATTCTCCTGCCTTACAATAACATTTTTTGGAGGAAGTGGGGAGTGGAGGTTTTGTTTGATGTCTATGCTGAAGCGGCAATCTGTTCCCGTACCATATCGCCGATAATGTCTGCCGGGGTTTTGTGAGCGGCTATTGCTCTGGTTAACAGGTAATCCGCTGTGAAAGAGTCAATCGTTATTGAACGGGCGGATTCGGCGGCTAAAGCCTCTTTCCGTTGAGCGAAAAAACCTGTCCCGTTGGGGCCTGGTTTCGGCGGATTTTTAGTCCATTTTTCATCAAGAGCGTCATATTCTTCTTCGGTTAAATCAGGCATAGTTTTACTCCTCATTTTCGAGCAGATGTTTGTGAATATTCTGACACTTCATTGCGTGAAATACCCGGAACCGTATTCTCATCAAGTATATTATAGTAAATCTCAAGCGGTTTTGCGTTTCGGTCAAAACCAATAAGCAGCCGCTTGTTTTCGGCATCTTCATCGTTTTCAAGGTAACCGTCATATTTTACGGTATCAATAGCCCATCTAATATCGGCCTCACTTATATTGTGTTTGAAGGCCGACTGACAGAACTTGATGTCAACATCCATGTTTTTAGTATACTACAATTATAGTGATAAACAAGCCTAATTCTCCCAGACCTTAAAACACCTCATTTCTTGTAATATCCGCTCCAAGTTGGTAAAATACAACTAACTATGCAGGAAAGTTTAACAGGCAGAGAGCAGGAAGTTCTCAATCTGCTGCTCGACGGCGCAGTGCCAAAAGAGATAGCGTTTTCATTAAATATATCCTACGACACTGTTTTAACCCATCAAAAGAGCCTGTACAGAAAGCTGGAAGTTCATTCAATTAACGAGCTTATAGGTAAATACTCGCCCGACAATTCTGACGAGCAAGCGCCAAAACTACAAATCAGGAAAATTCTTACCTTTCCTTTGACTGTTACTTTTTTTGATAATTCCCCATGGAACTGGGAGTATCGTTTTGAACCCGATTTATTGTTTAATGATGATGAATGGAAACCGTCACCTTTCAAACTTGGCAAAGGAAACAAGCTTACCAAAGGCGATGAATATATAATTGAAGTTACCTATATGTCAAATGTTGATTTAGATTTTATGACAACGGGTTTTGCCGATAATGTCGCTTATTCAGAAGACTTGTCTTATTGGACAGCGCTTTCGGAACACGAAAGAATAAACGAAAATATCAAAGCAAACACAAAATACAGCGCATCGATAAAAGTGCGTATCGATAAATCTTCAAGTATATCAATACCGGAAGCCAATCTATTGCATTTTAACGCATTCCCCTGCGAAAAGACACAACAGCCTTCGGTAACCTTTGAAAAACTTGAAATAACCCTGGTGCCTAAAATACAAATTGACGATGCTCTTCCGCAGCCTCTCTGTATTACATTTAACGTATATGAACCGCCGTTTGGCTGGCATTACAAAATAACGCCGGATTTGTTTTTATATGATAACAAGTACCGGCCATCGCCTTTTAAACTGGGCAAAGGAAATATAATTACCGAGGGAGATTCCTATTTACTCAATTTTACCTATACGCCTAATATCGATATATTCCACATGGAAGCAGTTTTTGTAGATAATACGATAGAAGAACAGAACAATTATACGCCGCTTACGGCTTATAAAGTTTTGGGTAAAAATATTAAGGCGAATACCAGATATAGTACAACATTAAGGCTCTACGTATATAAATCCTCAAGCAAATCTGTACCGGAAGCTAACATATTGGAGCTTGTTGTAAACCCGCACGAAGAAGCCAGTCAGCCGATTTTGCTTTTTGATAACATTGAAATTGTTAAGGTGAAAATTTAATATGCAGGAAAGTTTAACAGGCAGAGAACAGGAAGTTCTCAACATGCTGCTTGACGGCGCAGTGCCAAAAGAGATAGCGTTTTCTCTAAACATATCATACGACACAGTATTAACTCATCAAAAAAGTTTGTACAGAAAACTGGAAGTTCATTCAATTAACGAGCTTATAGGAAAATATCCGCCTGACAATTTTGTTGTAAAACATTCATCAAATAAAAACGCTGAATAAAAAAAAAAAAAAAAGCTTGACTATATAAACGGTGTTTTTTTTGACTGGTTTAAAGTTAGCGATGATTTATCACCGGTAGATTTTTCAATGGGCGAAGAAACAGAAGAAGGACACACCTTTGTTACCCATTCATTTTTCGGCAATCTATATGAAAGAAATGTCTCCTATGCGGGAGTTGTAGGGGTTCCTGATTCTGATACTTTAAAAGCCATGAGATCTATGTCTTCATTTTCATTCAAGGTTTTAGGTGATGGGAATTCCTATTTGGTAAGACTGCCGACATCAGATACCGTCGAAAACGATCATTTTTCTAAGTCATTCTCTACAGTAAAAGACAA
>JAIRUC010000168.1 GCA_031254615.1 Treponema sp.
CTTATAATATAAATATATGTCAAAAACTCTCAAAGAGGTTCATTCGTGTTTAAAGGTTTAACTCAACGGGTACAGAGGCTTCTTGCTACAAATGCACAGGAAGAGGCGAAAAGGTTCAGTTCTGACCAGCTTTTGCCGGAGCATATAATTATCGCCCTGCTCAAGGACGGCGGGGGGACTGCCTGCAAGGCTCTGATGTTCCTGCGTATCGATCTGCCCGAATTTAAGCATGTTCTGGAAAAATCCATACCACGGATTCCGGGCCTTGTTATACGCGGAGAAGTGCCGCCTTCCAAACGTACCAAAAATATGCTGGATATTGCCACAGAAGAAGCAAGGGCGATGGGAAGCGACTTTCTTGGTACGGAGCATCTTTTGTTCGCCGCCATGCGTGAACAGGATTCCAGCGTTCAGGTTTACCTTAATCAGCGCGCGGTTGATACCGACATGATGAGGGTAATAATTCAAACCACATTCAGTTGGCCGCATAACAAAAACGACGGCGAGTATGCCGTTGCCGAAAAATATCAGCCGTATCTTCACAGGGAAAGAGAACGTGTGCCGGTTCACGCAGGCCACGGCGGCGAGCATACCCCAAAGATTAAACCCGCGTCTTATCCTGTGCTTACTCCGACACTGGATAATTTTTCGCGCGATCTTACCGCCTTTGCCAGAGCCGGCAAAATGGATCCCGTTGTCGGGCGCAAAGCAGAAATTAACCGCGCGGTGCGTATTCTGGCAAGGCGCACAAAAAACAATCCGGTTTTAATTGGTGAGCCCGGAGTCGGGAAAACCGCCATTGTAGAAGGGATTGCGCAGTTTCTGACAAGCGAAGCAGTTCCCGAAGCGCTTACAGGCAAGCGCATTCTTTCGCTTGATATGGGTATGCTGGTCGCCGGAACAAAATACCGCGGCGAATTTGAAGAGCGCATAAAAAAAATAATCCGCGAAGTAGAGCAGGCCGGAAATATAATTCTGTTTATTGACGAGATTCATTCGATTATCGGCGCGGGCGGCGCGGAAGGCACGCTTGACGCTTCAAATATGTTGAAGCCGGGGCTTTCGCGCGGCGAAATACGCTGTATAGGAGCGACAACCCTGTCCGAATACCGCAAATATTTTGAAAAGGACGCCGCACTGGAGCGCCGCTTTCAGGCGGTTGTTGTAGAAGAGCCTAGCTTCGATGAAACTTTGGAAATTCTAAAAGGTATTCAGATTAAATTTGAGGAGCATCATCAGGTTAAATATACCGAAAGCGCGGTAACGCTTGCCGCGAAACTGGCTCAGCGTTACATAATGGGGCGCTTCATGCCCGACAAGGCAATTGACATTCTTGATGAAGCCGGCGCTATGCGCAAACTTGAATTCCGCGACGAGCCGCCGGAAATTGCCGGCCTTGAAGCGGAAATCGCGAAGTTATGTGACGAAAAAAGCGCGTATGTAAGCGTTCAGGATTACGAGCACGCCGCCGTTGTCCGCGATAAAGTGCGGGATTTAAGGTCGCGCCTTGCTACTGCCCAAATCGCGTGGGAGCAGGCTTCCGCAAACCACCGCCCCGAAGTTACCGACGACGACGTACGCCGTGTTGTAACCGAAGCAACGGGAATCCCTGTTATGCACCTTGAAGAAAATGAATCGCGCCGTATGCTTTTAATCGAAGATGATCTGCGCAAAACCATAATAGGCCAGGATGAAGCTGTCAGACGCGTCGCTTCGGCAATCAGGCGATCAAGAGCCGGAGTTTCCTCCCCGCGCCGTCCCTTGGGCTCGTTTATTTTCCTTGGGCCAACAGGCGTGGGAAAAACCTATCTTGCCAAAAAACTTGCGCAGTTTTTATTTGCGGACGAAGACGCCCTTATACGAATTGATATGTCAGACTTTATGGAGAAGCACAACGCTTCCCGTCTTGTCGGCGCGCCTCCCGGGTATATCGGTTATGAAGAGGGGGGAATGTTAACCGAAAAAATCAGGCGCAATCCCTACCGCGTAATTCTGTTTGACGAAATAGAAAAGGCGCACTACGACGTTTTTAACATTTTACTGCAGGTGCTGGAAGAAGGCGAGTTAAGGGACAGCCTTGGGCATACTGTCAATTTCCGCAACACAATCATCATAATGACGAGTAACGCCGGGGCGCGCGAAATTTCCAGAGAAAACCGCCTTGGTTTTTCCGCGGGTTCGGGGCTTATGAGCGCCGCTGAAATTGAAACTCAAGTCTTGTCGGAAATGCGCCGTATTTTCAGCCCGGAATTTATTAACAGGGTAGACGAAATAGTCGTATTTAATCCTTTGGAGCAAAAACAAATTGACGCAATTTTTGACATTGAAGCTAAAGAGCTTTCCCGCCGCCTTGCCGAACAAAATTATTCGTTAAAGATAACAGGAGCTGCAAAGCGCGTTCTTGTTGAAAAAGGCTGGGATCAAAAATTCGGCGGCAGGCATCTGCGCCGCACCATTCAAAAAGAACTGGAATCCCCGCTTTCCGACCTTATCCTTGAAGGTCGTTGGGAAGAAGGCGCTGTCTTTACCGTTGACGCGAAAAAAGGGCTGATTAAAATTAAGGGAAAAAACCCGGTAATGACGGAAGTGTTTGTTTAGTGAGCAGTTAACAGTGAATATCTAGGGCGCAGGTGGGGAATTGTTGGTCGTGGGGGGGGCAAATGTCATGGTATGAGTTTGCGTGGCCGCCATTCCGCCTTGTACACATTCCCCTTTTTAGCTATAATCCCCAATATGCAAACCATCAAAATTTTAAGGAGAAAAACATGAGTAGATACTATTATATCGCCGGTAACTGGAAGATGCATAAGACAAGGGAGCAGGCGGCAGAGCTTGCGCAGTCCCTTGTTACGGCGCTTAAAGACGGTAAGCACGAGTACCTTATCGCTCCTTCCTTTACCTGTCTTGAGACTGTTTCCGCCGTTGTCCAGGATACGAATATCCGACTTGGCGCGCAGAACTGCGCTCCCGAAGAAGAGGGCGCTCATACCGGGGAAGTTTCGGTATTGCAGCTTAAAGACCTTGGAGTGCAGACCATCATTCTGGGACACAGCGAAAGGCGGCACATTTACAAAGAAGATGACGCTCTTATCAATAAAAAAGTAAAACTCGCCCTTAAACACGGGTTCGAGGTTATTCTTTGCATCGGCGAACTTTTGGAAGAACGTGAGGCCGGCAAGGTGGAAGAAGTCTGCGAAAGGCAGACGGTAAAAGGGCTTGAAGGGGTCAGCGCCGACGCTTTGTCGAATGTTGTTATCGCTTACGAGCCTGTCTGGGCGATAGGGACCGGAAAAACCGCCACACCGCAGGATGCCGAGGCGGTTCATGCTTTTGTACGCAAGGTAATCGGGCGGCTTTACGGAGAAGACGCCGCAAAGAAAATTATTATCCAGTACGGCGGGTCTGTAAAAGCGGAAAATGCCGCCCAGCTTATGGCGATGGAAAATATCGACGGCGCGCTTGTCGGCGGCGCTTCGTTAAAGACAGATACCTTTGTACCCATTGCCAAATTTTCCTGACTTGAGTGAGCCTGCGGCGATAGGGTAGTCATGAGCGTTTTCTGTTTATTGTGGGTTCCTCTTTTCTTTCTGTTAAGAAGAACATTTACAGGTTCAGGCGCTTCCGGCGGAGTATGGGCTCTGTTGTTGGGGAGTATAACCGCGATTCTCCAATTTTTTCTCGGGGTTTTTATCAGTCCCGGAGGATTTGGATTTTCGCGCTGGCTGTTTGGTTTTGTGGAAATCGTAAGTGTGCCGGTCCTTGTCCCTTTGATTTTATACGCTCTTTTGTACGTTCTGCGCGGTTTTTCCGGCAACGCTGATTTCGCCAATTTCGCCCTTTTGTGGATGATTCCGGTCGGCGCGTTACGCGCAATCGGCTGGAGTCCCACTAACGATATCATCCTGCTGATAGCGGTCCCACTGCTTTGGACAGCGCTTGCGGTTGGGATTCCCTTTTTTATAAACTGGACGGCAAACAACTTCCGCTGGTATACGCTGGCAATCTCTGTTTTGTGCATTCTGATTTTACCCGTACTGGCAGCCACTGCCTATTGGGCATTTTTCTCACAGCGCACCGCTTTGGGATTTTTGTTGTTATTAGCAGCTCAAATCCCTTTCGGCTTATCGCTGACCTTTGACATATTACGGGGTTAGTTTAAGCCTTGACCGGTAATGGTATTAATGATATCCGCCGGCCCTGCTGTGGTATCGCGGAAATATACTGACGGCTTCGGGTACCGTGACTTGTAGACTGCGGCGCCCGCACCTGCGGCTGTATTCGCGTTAGCGCCTGCACCATTGCCATAAACAGTGCCTCCTTGCTTTTGGAAAACGCCTTTATCATCAACATAAACGCCGCCGCCAAAAGAGGAAGCCTCGTTCCCGCTGATTGTCCCTCCTTTCATGGTAAAATTCCCGCAAACATAAACGCCGCCGCCGCTGTCGGCTGTATTTCCGCTGATTGTCCCGCCATTCATAATTAATTCTCCGGCAGCGATATAAACGCCGCCGCCGATGCTGGCTGTATTCCCGGTGATTTTCGCTCCGTCATTTATTATCAGGTTTCCTCCGTCAAGGCAGACTAGGGAATAATTGTTTGTTGTACTCCCTGTAAGTGTTATATTTTCACCAAGAATAAGGGTAACTCCGTAATTAATGTAAAACATGGCTGTATCCGCGTTAAGATCTATTGTTGTTTCCTGATTGTACCCCAACAAGGTAACAACGGCTCCTGCAGGACACTCCAGGTCTTTATCAGATATAGAATCATTTGCTCCCAAAACAATATAATAGTCGCCATTTATTACAGCGTTAGTTGAAATATAATCCAGATACGTGTTAAGGGTTGAACTTCCGGGGATATTTCTTGCTCCTATGTATAAACCGGGACTGGGAATTCCGGGTGTGCCGCTTTTCATTGTACTTGCAGGATTTGAATCTGCATCACTGTTTTTTGCTTTTACCCAAATGTAATAGGTGGTTCCGTTATTAAGGCCGGTGATTTCCATGCTTAACCCTGCAATATTTGTGAATGTGGGTGATGCAGGTCTTGAATTACTCGTGCTGCGATAAACATCATACAAAAGCGCGCCGGCAACATTTTCCCATTCTACGAGTAGTTGTTTATAAGCGGAGCTTACGGTCGCGGTTGGTATACCAAGCGGCGTACCGCTTGCCATAGGGCTTGGGCCTCCGGTTTTCCCGCTTACGAAAACAGCCGCTGCCCAGAAATAGTAAGTTGTACCATTAACAAGGCCGGTGACCGATACGTTTCGTACCGTAACATTTGTGTTAGGTGTAGCTGTGTAAGGGTCAGGTGTCAAGCCGGTTGTATTGTAATAGATATTATAACTTACCGCGTCATCCACTTGTCCCCAACTGATATTAACCTGCTGGTCTGCTACTACGATAGTCAAATTCCCCGGCGCTACTAATGTTGTTCCGCTTGCCATAGGACTTTCATTACCGAATCCGTTGGCGTTTATTGGTTTTACCCACACATTATATTCAGTCCCGTTAGTCAGACCGCTGATCGTTACCGTGGTTGTTGAAACGGTCTGTGAAGGATTTTCTGGCATTGTGCTGTTTGTACCGCGGTACACTTCGTACTCATCCGCCCCCGCAACAGCTGACCAATTGAGGTCAAGCCTTCTGCTTCCTCCGGCGGCTATTGTAACAGTTCCCATATTTCCAATTGGTGTACCGCTTGCCATGTTGCTTGGGAGGCTGGTTATTCCGCTTGTGAAATTGGCTTTTATCCGGAAATAATAGGGTGTACCGGCAATACCGGTGATTGTTTTGTTTAGTCCCGTAACATTATCCGCCGGCAAAGATGGCATCGTCTCAATTGTGTCGTAATATACATCATAAGAAATCGCGTCCTGTATCATATCCCAGCTGATCGTAATCTGCTGGCCTTCCACCCTGACAGTCAATTCTCCCGGCATTACTAATGTTTTCATGCTTGCTTCTGCCGCATTACCGGCTCCGTTGGCGTTTATCGGTCTTACCCACACGTTATAATCAGTCCCGTTATCCAAATCGCTGATCGTTGCTATGGTTGCTGAAACGGTCTGTGAAGGAATTAGCGGCATTGTATTGCTTGTACCGTAGTACACTTCATATTGAAGCGCTCCGGCAACCGATGACCATTCAACGATAAGTTCACCGCCTCCTCCGGCGGCTATTGTAACAGTTGACATATTTCCAATTGGTACACCGCTTGCCATGTCGCTTGGCAGGCTGATTGTTCCGTCCGCAAAAACTGCTGTTACCCAGAAATAGTAAGGTGCGCCGTTAGCAAGGCCGGTGATTATTTTGCTTAGTCCCGTAACATTATCCGCCGGCGATGCAGGCATTGTGGCGCTTGTGTCGTAATATACATTATAACCGGTTGCATCCGGCACATATCCCCAGCTGATCGTAATCTGCTGATTTGCCGTAACAACACTCAATAGTCCCGGTGATACCAATGTTCTTCCGCTTGCCATAGGACTTGCATTGCCGTATCCATTGGCGTTTTTTGATTTAACCCACACGTTATAAACAGTCCCGTTAGCCAGCCCGCTGATTGTTGCTGTGGTTGTTGAAACGGTCTGTGAAGGGCTTGCCGGTATTACGCCGCCTGTACTGTAGTAAACTTCATATTGAAGCGCCCCTGCAACTGCTGACCAGTTAAGTTTTAATTCACCGGTTTCTTCGGCAGTTACTGTAACAGTTCCCATATTTCCAATTGGTACACCGCTTGCCATGTCGCTTGGCAGGCTGATTGTTCCGTCCGAAAAAACAGCTTCTACCCAGAAATTGTAAGTTATGCCATTAACAAGACCGGTGATTATTGTACTTAGTCCCGTAACATCTGTAATAGTATTTGTATTGTAATATACATTATAAAAAATCGCGTCCGGCAGTTCTCCCCAACTGAGCGTAATCTGCTGATTTGCCGCAATGACAGCTAATTGTCCCGGTGTTACCAATGTTCTTCCGCTTGCCCTGGGACTTTCATTACCGTATCCGTAGGCGTTTTTTGGTATAACCCACACGTTATAAACAGTTCCGTTAGCCAGACCGGTGATCGTAACCTGAGTATTTGATACTGTTCTGTAAAGCTTCGCGTTATTGATATTAGTAATCATACTTGCGGCGTAATAAATTTCATATTCATCTGCTCCCGCAACAGCTGACCAACCAAGGATAAGTTCACCGCTTTCTTCGGCAGTTACTGTAACAGTTCCCATATTTCCAACCGGTTTACCGATTGCCATGGCGCTTATTTTACTGTTTCCGTCCGCGCGAATAACTTTTACATGGCAGTAATAGGTTGTTCCATTTTCAAGACCTGAAATCGTTTGTCTTAATTGAGACCCTGATGCCCTGAAATCCGGCGAACCGGTTATTGAGTTGGTTTTATTGCAATAGACCTCATACTCTGCCGCGTTTTTTACGGCGTTCCATGCCAAAGTTAAAGTTTCACTAGAAGCCGTTAGCGCTATATTGATATTTATTGGCCGTAGTTCTTCAATGTTACCCTCAAAGTTGTCACATGACAGCATTAAAAAAACAAGGGCAATACAGCTGATAATGTAGGATAATTGTTTACTCCTCATCTTCGCTCCTTGTTTTAAAACGGTAAACATAGCCTATTGATAACTTAGAATTTAAATTCATGATATCTAAAAAATCTTTCGAAATACTAAAGTTATTTGCCCGTATTGTATAAGAAATATTAATCACATTTCCTATATTGACACCAGTAGTCAGATCAATGGCGAATGTTATAAATGAAGTCTCGCCTTCGGGAAAGGTATAATTAGCCCAATACCGGCCGCCGCCTGCGCCCAAAAACCAGCCTCCTTTTTGGACAAACGGTAAAAACAAAGCGTAATGGGCAAAGGGATACAGGGAATAATAATTTACATTTTCAATACCGCTTATCAGCCCCACATCTAAGCCGATTTCCAGAAAGGAGTAGCGAAAAGGAGCGATGGTTCCATGTACAGTACCGATGATTTTGGGGGCTGAAAACGAAGTACCTACAGAAACGCCAATGCTCCAGAATTCTTCCTGCTTTTTAAGACGTATGCGTTCTTGTTCGCGCTTAAGATCAATAACAGTAAACCCCTCTTTTTTTGCTTCTAATTTTCCGGGATTTATGACAATGACATCATAACTGCCGGGAATTAATTGAGTGTCTCTAAAGTAAAGCCGGGCGTTACTGCCGTCTTCATCGATATCTGTTGCAATAGGGGGAATGGGTGTGCCGTTGTGATTTTGAATAAATAATTGTGCGCCCTGTATTAGTCTTCTTGTGGAGATGGTAAGCTCATGTATCTTATCCGAATTTTCCTCTTTATAAAAAATGGCCGGAAAAAAATTATTCAGTTCCGGTTGAATGGGATTGGCTACTGTAAAGCCCTTAATACTTGTTTCCAGCCAGCCGGGGTTTCTGGCAATGAGTTCATATTCGCCGACAGTCAGCTGATTATTTTCAAAAAAAAGCCGGGCATAAGTGCCGTCTTCGTTGACTTCTATATTAACAGGAAAAATGGTAGTACCGCCAAAACGGCGCAGGAATAGCACGCTGTCGGGGGTTAGATTTTTTGCGGAAACAAAAAGCACATGCGTCTTTCCCGCCTCCAGATAAAAAACCTCCGGAGAAAAATTATCCAGCTCCGGATTAAGAACCGCGCGAACTTCAATGTTCATCCACTCTGAACTCTCGCCTGGCCGGTTTAGAAAATCGTAGGGAATTATCCTGTAACGGTACCTGCCCGGTTCCAGAGAAACTACGATAAAAGTCGCATCGGTAGATTCCCTGCGTACCTGCCGGTAACTATCAACTTCCTCTTTTTCAATCACTATTTCATAACGGCTGGTGTACTCATCCCCGGTCCATGTCAGGCGCTGGGCAATACGGAATTCCGTAAAATATCCGGCGCTCTGCGCGTTAAGAAACGGAGTAAGAGCCGCAAAAATCAGTACGGCAAACAAAACGGACTTGTCAGGCAGCCGGGTGTTAATTGCCATAAAGCACCCCCGGTTCTTTTATCTGAACCGGCCCTGCACGGGGAATATCCATAATGAAAGAATTTTCTCCCGGTCTGCCTCGCTGTTCAATTCTGCCGTCCCGTCTCATATTCACAGCTTCTACTTGCCAGATAAATGTTCCCTGCCCGTCCAGCATGCTAAAATCGTCCAGAGTCCAGTTAAGGCTGTTTTCCGGCGCTCTGCTGAAAATCTGCCGCCGTCCGTTCGAGGTCTCCTGATAGAGGGTGAATATATACGCGTTGGCATTCGGTACTGCCTGCCATCTGAAAACAATTGCACTTGTTTTCTTGAGTTCTTCGATATCGAAACGGTATCTGTTTTGCGGCAGACGATTCTCCGGCGCGGCAAGGAGCGGAATGGGCAGCACTGTCAAATGCTGCGGCTGTGCGGTAATGTTATTGCCGTTCGCGTTTTGAGCTTCCACAGTCCAGTACCATACTCCTTCTTCCAGACGATCTACGCGCACAGTTCTGCCCGGATTGGGTATCTCTACAGCCGGCCTCCTTACAGGATCGGGATCGCGGGAAAGAACAAACCGTGATTTTTGCACAGCTTCGTCGCTGTCCCAATGGAATACCGTTTGCTGCCGCAATGCTGTAAGTCCGGGTATGCTTGCCCGCTGTTCCGGAGAAATCAAACGGAGAGTTCTCACAACAGGCCGCGGGGTAGTCGGCAACGAAGACTCAGAGGCAGTAGCCGGCAACGAAGACTCAGAGGCGGTAGCCGGCAACGAAGGCTCAGAGGCGGTAGCCGGTACGATGTTTGCCAGGACTGCCGCGTCTACCAAAGATTCTTCTGCGATATCTGCCGCGGCGTCTGCCGAAGCATCCATTATTACTGAATTTGACCTTCCCGATCTTTCCGGCAGATTGCTCCGTTCTATACGAAAAGAGTTAACAGATGAGAAAGAGGCGCTGCCTTCATAAACGTCAGGAAAAACCGGCAGCACCCGCCAATACCAGATTCCCTCTTCCAGATTTGATTCGATACTAAACTCAACCTCTGTTAACCTTTTTATTTGGGGCTCGTTGAAATAGGCTGTATCAGATACTTCAAGGATGTAAGATGAAGCTGATTCTGTTTTTGACCATTGAAAACGCAGGGGCGGGGGAGTTGTCTGAAAACGGAATCGTTGGTTCATCGCAGGGTATAAAAGTTCGGGACCTGCGGCCTGTGTTATGGTGAACCGCCCCGCGCCGAGGATGGTATTTTCTAAGGACAGCCGCCAGTGCCATTGCCCCGCGCCAAGAACCGCCCTTGCTGTTGAGTCAAGACCTTCGATTGTCCTTGCGATCCTGTTGAAATTCCGGTCTTCGGCAATTTCCAGACGGATGGTTTGTTCCGGCCGGAAGTTATACTTGTTCCATGCAAAATCGATCATCAGGAGTTCCGGCCTGTTTTTCAGAAAATACGCGTTAGGCATGGGAAACTTTACCGATACCGCCTGTTCTATACGCTCCACGCCTGCTGAATCCATGGCAACCATCGCAGGTGTGATTAGCTCGCGCGTTTGATACTCATCAACTAACAGAGCTTTTCCTTCGCTTACCTGTACCATCATGCCGTCTCCCTTGGCAGACGCGTTAAGTACTGTTCCCGGTTCGGTCTCAACCTGACGGCCCATAATATTCAGTCTGATATTTTTGGCCTCATTCCCGGCAGTAAGGGAGAGATTCCCCGAGGTAAGGTCAATTTGAAAAGAGTCGGTACCGTCCACGGCGCGCCGTATGCGTATGATGGTATTTTCACTCAAAATGATATTATTGCTGTTTATATTGAGCGTCGCATCGGAAAGATTTGCCACACGAATAATATCCCCCAGGTATACCGGCGATTCATTTTGCAGCCGGTCCCAAAGCATTCGATCGCGGAGGCGGCGCTGGACAGTGTTGTGCTTAATGGTAATTTTTCCCGCCGGTTTTTCGTTTCGGGAATTGATAGTCTGATACAGATCAAGCCGGAACAAGTAAAAGAAATACAGCACTCCTGCAAGGCAAATCAGAATAATTAAGAGGTCTCTTAATCTGAATTCCGAAATTTGTTGGGCTTTAGCGCTCATTCCTATTCCTTATTTATAGTAAATAGTATCTGCCATTAAAACGTCAGATAACTATTACGATAAGCAACATTAAAACGCCGCTTATCTCCCACTAAACCTTACTTTTTCGCGGCGATCTTATATTTTTTTTCACCGGCGTTGACATCCACCTTTGAAATATCAGGAGCTTCTATTCCCAGAAACCCGCGCACATCGTCCAGAGTCTGCGGCCCCTTGCTGACTCCGGCAAAACTCACCACGGCAAATATACGCACAGGTCTTTCTTTTCCTTTCACCGTTACCGGCGGCATTTCCTCGGTAATGAAATAAGGCTCCACCATGCGCCATGTGTCCTCGGTGATCAGAATATCCGTACCCAGAGGCTTATTCAGGGCTTCGACCCGCGATGCCAGATTTACCGGATCGCCTATAACCGTGTATTCCATGCGCAAATCCGAACCAATCTGCCCGGCGGTAACAATTCCGGTATTGATGCCGCAGCCGATGTTGATAACCGGGTTACCCGGATCGTCGTCTTTGCGGTTTTTATTCATTTTATACAGTTCCTTCCTCATCATAAGCGCCGCCTGAACACAGTTGAAAGCGTCCCTTTGCGGGCTGCCGGAACTGTAAGCCGTGCCCCAATGGGCCATCACCGCATCCCCGATAAACTTGTCTACAACGCCGTTGGTTTTTTCAACACATTCAACCATTTTGGTCAGATATTCGTTCAGCCAGAAGACGATGCGGTCAGAAGCTTCTTTCCCGAATGATTTTGTAAAGTTTTCCGATTTTTCGGTAAAGCCCCTGATATCCGAGAAAAAAATGGTCGCATGTTTCGGGAGACCGCCCGGTTTAATCTGTCCCCGCATGGCCCGCACAGCGATATCGCGGTTGGTAAACCTGCCGAAAATACCCAAAGCCCCGCACATCCGCTGAAAACCGGCAGTCAGTATGCCAATCTCATCGCGTCCTTTGGGCTTCAGTTTTATTTTTTCAAAGTCACCGCCTTCAATAGTTCTCGCCGTAGCTGCTAACGTCTTCAGGGGGATAGAGATACTTTTCGAGAAAAACCAGATGAACACTATCGAAATAAACAAAACCATCGCGGTAAGGTAAACGTTCCGGCGGATAGTGGCGTCTATCCCTTCAAAAATTGTATCGTATTCGATACTGGTGATCACCGTACAGCCGCCCAGATTTATTTTTGTGTAGGCCAGATAATATTGTGTTTTATTTTCGGTATCCCGGATATGCGCATAATTTCCCGTTTCGATAAGTATAAATCCGGAAACAGTATCAATAGCAGTATATATAATTCGTTTGAAATTTTTTCCTATGACATGAATAAAGTCTTTATTCGCCCTGTATGTTGCCTCACTCTGACCAACCTCGGCGTCAAGGTATATCAGCTGCTGTTTGTTCCTTTCCGAATCTTTCCATACAGACTGAATGAAAGCGTTATCCGCAACATTTATTCCGTCATGTACCAGTTGAGGATCGGCATGGATCAGAATGTCGCCGGCATCGTTTATCAGGCACGAGCGGTTAACCCCAAAACCAAACGAATCATCCAGGTTGAGCGGCGAAAACAAAATAACTCCCGCCCCGTTACGCCATGGGAAAAAGTAAGCCAGCAGTGATGTTGATACCGAAAACTGCGGGGCGGCGTTCAGCAGGACAGTTTCTCCCAGAACGGCCCGTTCAAGCGCCGCTCTGCTGCCTCTCCGGTAAATATCCACTAATGAAGACTCAATATCCCGCGAACGGAAAAACTGTTCATTAATCAGCGTGTCGTCTTTTTTTCCGGAAGCGATGAAGATCAGCGCCGCAACATGAGGATTCTCGCTAAAGTAAAGCTCCGCCGCTTCCCGTGCCGCCGCGCTCCCGGCTGACAGATTGTTCAGCGCTTGTATGAGTATCACCGATTCGGAACGCGTTTTGGCCAGAGTATATTCCGTCTCCATTGCCGAGCGCCGGTTTATTTCAAAATTATTCTCTTCCGCCGCAATCTGCAGATCATCTTTTACAAACCATGACACCAAGGCGATAATAGAGACAAGAGACAACCCCACAATAAGGGTTATAATAGTGATTAGTTTAACGCCAATAGAAAAGAACTGTATTTTGTCTGCCGCATGCTGTTTTCTTCGTTGTTTTTCACTCATGTTACCTGGTTAAATTATACTAGCTTTCGTAAAAAACTTCAAGCGGGCCGCAGAAATATCCATTGTAAGCATGAAGAAAACCATACGCTTACAACCACAACTCTGTTAACTATTAACTGTTACTTGTTAACTGCCTAATGATTATACTGCGCCAGACAAAGTTCGTAATAACGTCCCTTTAGAGCCATTAATTCTTCATGGTTGCCGCTCTCTACGATTTTCCCGTCGGAGATAAACATTATCCGCGTACAATCCCGTATCGTGGAAAGCCGGTGGGCGATGATAAACGAAGTGCGGCCTTTCATCAATGTGCGGATGCCTTCCTGCACAAGCTGTTCCGTACCCGTGTCGATACTACTTGTCGCCTCATCCAGAATTAAAATCCGCGGGTCGGAAATAAGGGTGCGGGTAAACGCCAAAAGCTGGCGCTCGCCCTGCGAAATACCCCCTCCGCGTTCGGTAACCTGAGTGTTGTAGCCCTGCGGCAGTTTTTCAATAAAATGATTCGCGCCGATAAGCTGCGCCGCTGTCCTGATTTCTTCGTCCGTGGCGTCAAGTTTCCCGTAACGGATGTTATCCGCAATAGTGCCTGTAAAAAGGAAACTGTCCTGAAGCATAATTCCCATCTGGCTCCGCAGGGAATGCAGGGTAACCTTCATTATGTCCTGCCCGTCAATACAGACATTGCCTTCTTCGATATTGTAAAAGCGCGAAAGAAGGTTGACAATCGTGGTTTTGCCCGCTCCTGTGGGCCCTACAATGGCGATGCTTTCTCCGGGATGGCCGTCAAAACTGACGTCATTCAATACCTTGCGCGTTCCGTCATAGCTGAAACTTACGTTCTTAAATTCGATATGACCGCGCACAAACGGGAATTCCACGGCGTTAGGCGCATCCTGAATTGTTATGGGTTCCGCTATTGTGTCGAAAATACGGTCAAGGTACGCCATCGCCGTTATAAACGTATTGTAAATATTTGCGAGATTGATAATCGGCTGCCAGAAGCGCCATGCGTAGTTTCCCATAACAAGCAGCATCCCAAAACTTGCCATCGGATTCATCCAGTATATGCCCATTATGTAAACAAACGACCAAACAAGCTGGCTGATGGATTCCGTAGAAAACCACACTGTGTTTGAAATATAAATCGCCTTCATCCATTCATGGTTGCGGTCGTCCGTAAGATCGTTCATTACTCCAAGATTTTTTTTCTGCCTGTCAAAGGCCTGAGTAACCCTTACCCCGTCTATGGATTCCTGAACATAGGCGTTAAGGTTCGAGCCTTTGTTGGAAACCGACTGCCACGCGCGTCTTTGCGCAGGCTTTATCGTCCAGATAAAAATCGCAAGAAGGGGCAGTCCTAAAACAGTTACCGTCGCAAGATGAGGGTCTACCTTGTACATGAAGAATATAATGAAAAATATATTCAGTATTT
>JAIRUC010000183.1 GCA_031254615.1 Treponema sp.
GCGGTTCATTGAATCCAGTATTTGCCGCCCTCCTACTTCCTGTTCTTCCATCGCGCTGCGGATATTTTGTTCGTGCTGCGAAACCGTCTTCACCCCGGTATCTATCACTTCAAAACGGGAAAGCACGTCATTGGATGAAGAAGTAATGCTGTCTATGGACGCCTTTATCTGTTTCAGCATCGCCGCCGTCGTTTTCGACTGCCCGCTTGACGATTCGGCCAGCTTGCGAATTTCATCGGCGACTACGGCGAAGCCCCTTCCGGATTCGCCGGCGTGCGCCGCCTCAATGGCCGCGTTCATCGAAAGCAGGTTTGTCTGGCTGGCAATACTGTTCATGACCGCGTTTATCTCCAAAAGCCCCTCGGAATCTTTGGCTATCTCCAGTATTTTCTGAGCCACCGCCTGCAGTCCTGTTCTGCCGTTCTCGGCCGCTCCGGTCAGTCCCTCAACATTTTTGCTGTTTTCTATAAGCGTCTTTGTTACCGAATGGATGTTAGCTGTCATTTCCTCAACTGCGGAAGAAGACGTGGTAATGCTTTCGGACTGGTCTTCCAGCAGTTTATTCAGGCTGTCAATGCTGGTTTGGATGTCTTTTACCGCTTTGTCCGCTTCGGCGGCGCTCTGTTCCTGCTTGGTCGTCATGCCCTTCATGTCGTCAAAATTAGCCGAAATATCATCGACCGCTTTGGAAGTTTTTGTCATATTCGAGGAAAGCTCGTGACCGGTATTGGTGAGCGCGTTGACTTTGTATTTAATTGCCCCGACAAGGTTTCTGATTTTTTTCACGGTAAGATTGAAATCCGAAGCAAGGCCGCCAATCTCGTCTTTTGAATTGACTGCAACAGTTTCGGTCAGGTCGCCTTCACCAACGTCCCTTAAAGTCCTGGCTACCTTGACGATGGGACTGACAATATTCGATGTAATAATTAATGTTAAAAGGACGCCGGCAATTAACGCGACAATAATAAACACTATGATAACGCGTAAAAATGTCATCCCGAGTGCGTGGCTTTCAACTATTTCATTGTTAAGCAAGATGCCGTATCTTTCATCCATTTTTTGTAAACCGGAAATGACTTCCTGCGTTGCCGGCAGAACCTCCTCTGTGAACATCCTTAACGCTTTATCCGTTTGCCTGTTATTAAGATCATTGATAATTTCCCTTGCTTCGTTATGAATAAAACGATGAGGTTCAACAATTTTATTTAACATAGCGACAGCCTCAGAGTCAGTCATCTGTTTTACTTCATCGCTGTTCAGCCATTTGCCTAAAGAGCAGGTTGTAGAATCAAGCGAGCCGGTAAACGCCGTTCCGATGCATACCGTCTCGGTCAGCCCCTGCCTCCAGACATAATGCGAATTCAATATTGACGAGATTTGTGATCTCATATCTGAATAATGAAGAACATTTTCGGTTGTAGATGTTAATCTGGTATTACTGTAAACCCCCACCGCTCCAAGGAAAACTCCTATCGCTACAACGGCGAAAAAACCGGCAAAAAGTTTTGTTCGAATACTCATCTTTCTCTCCTTAAACCCATATGGGGTTTAAAAAGCTGCCTGCTATGCAGGCGGCTATGCGCTTTGGATTATACCTGTAGTTAATACCTTCAGAAAAACACCTCTGTGCTATTGTAAAAAATAGACCGATAAGCCATAATATTATACAACTTCTGTATAGTCAAGCATTTTGTTGGATTCACCGGTTTTTGAGTCAAAGAAAGGTGTAAATATGGTAATCGGAATACCCGGAGTGAACGATAAAATCTTCCTTGATTTATTCGATAATGATATAGAGCTTTTTTCGTCTGTACTGCAGGCCTTTGTCGGGAAGACAGCGGGCGTGTTAAACAGCCTGCGTAACGTATCTCAGGACACATTGGCGGATTATACCAACAATATACATGCCTTAAAGGGCGCCTGCGCGAATATCTGCGCCGAAGAAGCAAGAGAAACAGCCGAGAAACTGGAGATGATGGCCAAGGCCGGTGATATATCCGGCATACTGGTCATTAACGGGGACTTTTTGAAGTATATGGAAGATATGTTAGATAATTTAAAAAACTGGCTTAAAAATCATCAGAGCTAAAAAAGATTTGGCAACCCGCAAAGCGGAGAAATTGATATATTATAAGTTGAAGGAGAGGCAGTGCGGCCAGCCGAGGGGGACTTGGTAAATGACAGACATGAAAAAAATTATCGCGGTAGACGATAATCCTGAAAATCTGCTCATCATTAAAAACACACTGAAAAACATATACGAAGTATATCCAACTACCTGTGCATCAAAAATGTTTGAGCTATTGGAGCATATTCAGCCGGATTTAATTCTTCTGGATGTGGGAATGCCTGTTATGAACGGGTATGAAGCTGCGAAAAAACTGAAAAGTGATGACAGGTTCAGGGAAATACCAATTATATTCCTGACTTTAATGAGCGACGCGAAAAGCGAAATAGAAGGTTTAAGCCTTGGCGCAATTGACTATATACACAGTCCATTTGTCGCCCCGTTGTTTCTTCAGCGGATAAAAACGCATCTGTCTCTGATGGAGCATCAGAAGATACTATTGGACAGGAACAGAGAAATTGAAGAACTGCTTGAGTTAAAAACAAAAGAGGTCGCCCTGCGCGAGGCGGCGGAGTTGGAAGCGCAAAACGCTTCACGCGCCAAAAGTGAATTTCTGTCCCACATGAGCCATGAAATACGCTCTCCGCTGAACGCCGTCATAGGCATGATAACCATAGCGATGCATGCGGACGATATTCACAGAACAAAATACTTTCTTGAACGGGCGGAAAACGCTTCAAAACATGTGCTGGGTGTTATTAACGATATTCTTGATATGTCAAAAATTGAAGCGAATAAACTTGAGCTTTCTTATCGTGAATTTGATTTTGAAAAAATGCTGATTGGTATTATCAATATGACGGGCGTCCGCGCCGAAGGGAAGCATCAGAATTTTACTGTTAACTTGAATACAAATGTTCCGCCGTTCATTATCACCGACGAATTACGATTGTCACAGATTATTACGAATCTGCTTACCAACGCGATCAAGTTTACGCCGGAAAACGGCAAGGTTACATTGAGCGTGCAGGCAATCGAAGATTTGGACGGCAAGCTTACTCTGAGAATCGAAGTCGCGGATACGGGCATCGGGATTTCCGAAGAACAGCAGGAGCGGCTTTTCACATCTTACAATCAGGCTTATAACAGCATCACAAATAAATTCGGCGGTACGGGCTTAGGACTTACTATTTCCAAGCAAATTGTAGATCTAATGCAGGGCAGGATATGGATTGAGTCGGAGCTTAACAAGGGTTCAAAATTCATATTTACCATAAAAGCGGAAAAGGGAACGGGAAAAACAAAGACAAAGTTGTCTTCACAAATTAACAAAGATACTATCCGTATCCTTGCCGTAGAAGATTGCGAAGAAACGAAAACTTATTTTGCCCATGTAATGGAAGCATTTGATCTGCCCTGCGATACAGCGCTTAACGGGGCCGGGGCCATTGACCTGATTAAAAACTGTACGGATAAGCCTTACAACATATTTTTTGTTGACTGGCAGCTGCCGGATACAGACGGAATTGAGCTGACAAAAAAGATAAAGGAAATGACAGGCGACAAATCGTCTGTGATTATGTTTACAATGACTGATTGGAGCAATATAGAGGAAGAAGCGATTTCAGCCGGCGTAAGACAATTTATCCCCAAACCCGTTTTCCCCTCCATACTGATAAATGCCATTAACAGTTGTTTTGAAACGGAATCGAAAGAAGATTCCGTCAAGCCGGGAGGATTAGGCGAAACCAGTTTCAACTTTAAGGAACACACTATACTGATAGCAGAAGATGTGGAGTTCAACAGGGAAATCCTGATCAAGTACCTGGAAAAAACAGGCATTTCCATTGATTTTGCCGGAAACGGCAGCGCAGTTGTTTCCATGTTTAAGGAAAACCATGATAAATACAGTCTGATCCTGATGGACATTCATATGCCGGGTATGGACGGATATGAAGCGACGCGGGCTATACGGGCGCTTAAATTGGAGCGGGCAAAGGATATCCCCATCATAGCAATGACCGCGAGTGTTTTTCGGGAAGATATTGAAAAATGTCTTTCGGCAGGAATGAACGACCATATCGGAAAACCGATTTTTCCGAAAGATATATACGAGAAACTGCAAAAGTACCTGTGTTAGAATTTATCTTTTATGGGAATTCTGCGTTCTTTGCGAGAAGTGTTTTGAAAAATTAATCACGCGAAATTAAAATCCGCACGGCTTCCACGGCTGTCTGAATCGCGCTTTCGGTGTCGTGGCAATTGGGATTATTCATGCCGGCTTTTTCGCGCTCCTGATTCCACACAACATTGAGTACACAGCCCGCCCGCGCGCCGAGTATCTGACACACTATGAAGAGAGTGGAACCTTCCATCTCTGATGCGAGACAGCCCGCTTTTTTCCATGCTTCCCACTTGTCCTGCAATTCGTAACCGGAGGGCATACGCTGTGGGTCGTGCTGTCCGTAAAAAGAGTCTTTGCATTGCACAATACCGGCGTGCCATTTTTTACCCAGTTTTTTCGCGGCTTCTACAAGCGCGTTTGTAATATCCAGATTGGCAACGGCGGGGAATTCAATCGGCACATACTCCTTTGTCGTTCCCTCCATGCGGATAGCGCCGGTAGCGATAACGATGTCTCCGCCGATTACAGGAAGAGCCATCGCGCCGCAGGTGCCGACTCTGATAAAATTCCGCACTCCTGTTTTATAAAGCTCTTCCACGGCAATCGCTGTGGACGGGCCGCCCATACCGGTCGACATTACCATTACGGTCTTGCCGGACAACTCGCCTAACCATGTCGTATATTCGCGGTTTTGGTGAAAAAAGCGCGGATTGTCAAGAAGAGCGGCTATCTTCTCTACCCTGCCGGGATCGCCGGGAAGAATTGCGTATAACGCACCGTGACTGTCGTCAAAATCGACATGGTACTGTTTTTCCATAAATACCCTCCCATCCTACGGATGCATCGTGCGAATGCTTTATCTGCGTCCTTTATCGTAAGGTATACCCTCGGCTTTTGGCGCCTGAGAAAACTTGGAGCTGAATGCCAATACCACAAGGGTCGCTATGTAGGGAATCATCTTGTACACATAAGCGGGAATGTTAATTGCCGCCAAAAAGGAGATGCCGGAATATGATGAAGAAACCGCCTTCATCAGCCCGAAAAAAAACGCGGCGGCAAGAATGCGCCATGGTTTCCACTGGCCAAAAATTAAAACCGCCAGCGCCAAAAATCCGTAACCGGAAACTTCCGCGTTAAACTGCGTGGATGTCGGGATAACGAATACAAGCCCTCCCAATCCCGCAAGCGCGCCTGAAATCATTACTCCCGCGTAGCGCATAGCATATACATTTATCCCCGCAGAGTCGGCGGCCTGCGGATGTTCGCCGCAGGAGCGCAGACGAAGGCCAAAGCGCGTCTTGTAAAGCACAGCGGCCGAAAGCACAAGTATAAGAAAGCCAATAAATGTGGTGATATAGGCGTTCCTGAAAAGCAAATGCCCCAAAACCGGAATGTCGCCTAACAGCGGGACTTTTTCGATACGGAACTGGTTTACAAACGGGATTTGCTGGACAGTACGAATCATCCGCGCGACATAAATTGCGACCGCGGGAGCGAGCATATTAATAGCGGTACCGCTTATTATCTGATCGGCTTTCATGTTGATACTGGCGTAGGCGTGAAGGAGCGAAACCGCGACGCCGGATATCATGGAGACTAACACCGCCAGCAGAAGAACAGGCTGTCCGGGAATAAAACGCTGTACAGTGCTGATAAACAAAATACCGGTAAACGCGCCAATGATCATAATGCCTTCAAGAGCGATGTTGATTACGCCGGAGCGTTCACAGAACATTCCTCCAAGAGCGACTATCAAAAGCGGGATCGAAAAAAACATGGTTTGCTGGACAAGAAAGTACAGTAGGCTCATATTTCACCTCCCATTCGTTTTTTAAGGGAGTTAAAAAAGTTTTTGACAAGAAGCGCAAACGCGCTGAAATAGATAATTACGCCGATTATTATTTCGATTACCTGCGGGGCGAAACTGTACAACTGCATATTAAAGCCGCCTACGTTTAAATACGCAATTAACAGACCGGAAAAAATTATTCCTATCGGATTGTTCAGCCCCAACAGGGCTACGGGAATACCGTTAAAGCCCTCCTGCGCAAGCACATCAACAACAGTGATACCCTTGCCCGAGCCCGCCAGGTACAGCAGCGCGCCGCCAAGCCCCGCAAGAGCGCCTGCGATCGTCATGCTGAGAATAATGCTTTTCTTTTCATTAATTCCCGCGTAACGGGCGGCCTCGCGGTTAAAACCGCAGGCTTTTAGTTCGTAACCAAAAGTAGTTTTTTCAAGAACAAAATAGATCAATACCGCGAATAAAATCGCAACAAAAATACCCGAGTTTGCGCTTGAAACATTAAAACCGTCGCGAAACACCTTATCCATTCCCATTTTTGGAAGATTGGCAGTGTCCATTACGCGCATACTCTGATTCCGCAGAGAATCAAAATTTATTTTTGTTATAAGATGATTAACCAAATATGTGCCGATATAATTTGTCATTATACAGGCTATTACTTCGTTCACATTGAAAATGGCTTTAAAAAAACCCGGAATAGTCCCCCAAAGCGCGCCGGCAAGTATAGCCGCGATTAAAGCGGCGATCCAATGCAGGTGTCCCGGAAGAAAACCGCATTTAACACCGACCAGAACCGCCGCATAGGCGCCGACAATAAACTGGCCTGCAGCCCCGATATTAAAAAGCCCCGTCCTTGAAGCAAAACCAACCGAGAGCCCCGTCAATATAATGGGCGTGGCAAAATAAAAAACCTGCCCTACATTCTTCATTGAAGAAAAGCCGCCGCTTAATATTTCCCAAAAACCGCTAAAAGCCTGAGAAGCGTTACTAAGCAGCAGTATTACAAGACCGGCCAAAAGACCGGTCAAAATTGCGGTAACCGAAGAAAGTACGTTTATGCTGGAAGGGGTAAGCAGCGTCGTTTGTTTTAGTTTTATTGGAAGATTTATTTTCATGCGGCACTCTGCTTTGCGGCGCCCGCCATATAAAGACCAAGGTCTTTATAAGTTACTTCCTTTGGCTTAACGTCGGCGACAAGTTTTCCCTCAAAAATAACAAGGATTCTGTCACTTACATCCATTACTTCGTCAAGTTCCAGAGAAACCAAAAGCACCCCCTTTCCTTTGTCACGTTCGGCAACAAGCTGCTTGTGGATATACTCGCAGGCGCCGACATCAAGCCCTCTTGTCGGCTGAACCGCAATCAACAGACGCGAATCCCTTGAAATCTCCCTCGCGATAATTGCCTTTTGCTGGTTGCCGCCGGACATACTGCGGGTAAGAGTGTGCGCCCCCTGTCCGGAGCGAATGTCAAATTTTTCAATTAAGTTATCTGCAAATTTGAAGATTCTGTCGAATTTGAGAAAGCCTCTTTTCTGAAACTGAGGGGTAAAATAATTTTGTAAAACAAGGTTATAGGCAAGGTTGTAATCCAGCACAAGCCCGTGTTTATGCCTGTCTTCGGGAATATGCCCCATGCCCCTTGACCTGATGTCGCTATGCGTAATTTCTTTTCCGTCAAAAAAGATGCGCCCGCTGTCAATTCCCGTCATGCCTGCAAGGGAATATACAAGTTCCTGCTGGCCGTTTCCGTCAATTCCGGCAATGCAGACAATCTCGCCCGCGCGCACTTCAAAACTCGCATTATCCACGAGGGCTTTTCCGGACATCTTACCGGTAACGGTAAGGTTTTCTACTTTAAGGATACTGTCTCCGGGCTCGCGCTCGGTCTTTTCAACGGAAAGGTTTACCTTTCTGCCTACCATCATTTCAGAAAGTTCTTCTTTTGAAACTGACGCGACATCTACCGTTCCGATAAACTTTCCCTTGCGAAGGACTGTACAACGATCGGCAACAGCTTTGATTTCGTCCAGTTTGTGCGTAATGAAAAGAATCGACTTGCCCTCCGCCGTCAGGTTTTTCATTATGTGCATCAACTCTTCGATTTCCTGAGGAGTAAGAACAGCGGTCGGCTCATCAAAGATTAATATTTCGTTTTCGCGGTAGAGCATTTTAAGTATTTCGACCCGCTGCTGCATTCCGACGGTAATATCGGAAATCAAAGCATCCGGATCAATATCTAGTTTGTAGCGTTTGGATAATTCCATTACCTGAGCGCGCGCATTGTCAAATTTTAAAATACCGTACTTGACGGTTTCCGCGCCCAGAATAATATTTTCAAGGACGGTAAAATTATGCACCAGCTTGAAATGCTGGTGAACCATCCCGATCCCGAGCCGTCTTGCGTCATTGGGCCCGTTAATATGAACAACCTGTCCCTGTTTTTTAATTACACCCTTTTCGGCCTGATAAAGACCGAAAAGGATACTCATAAGGGTGGATTTACCCGCTCCGTTTTCACCTAACAAGGCATGAATTTCGCCTTTTTTAAGCTGAAGAGTAACATCGTCATTGGCGATAATGCCGGGGAATACTTTTGTAATCCCATTCATCTCGATAATGTAATCCATGCGCTCTCCTTTAAGGAAAACTTATACAGAGCTTTTCAAAAACTTCAGTTTTTGAACAGCTTCCCTAAATATATTGAAAAACCGGCTTTTAGCCGGTTTTTCAGAGCCATTTCCAAAACTAACCCAAACCGTCGTACCGAAGGTACGCAGTTCGCAGTTTTTGGAAATGGCTAACTACCTAACTTCTGTAACTCTTACAATGCTGACAGGCACTACTCTGGGACTTCCGTCATCGGCTAACATATCCATTCTGGGAATTTCGCCTGACGCTAACTTTTTATAGACAGCGTCGTAATCCGCTTTGCTGAAGGTCTTAAACTTGGAAACGTCCATTGGAAGCCCTACGCCGTTATTAGCCGCGGAAAAGACAATCTCACGCCCGCCTGGAAAATTGTTGGCATAATATTCACGAATACATGAATAAACGGAAACCTGAAGCATCTTCATCGCGGAAGTAATAACGGTGGGGGATTCTGCCGACTGATCTACGTCAACGCCTATAACTTTTCTTCCGGTCTGCTGCGCCGCCGCCATGACCGAGTTGCCGACCGCTCCTCCGCAGGCAAAAATTACATCCGCGCCGGAGTTGTACCATGATGCCGCAAGCGTCTGAGCTTCGGGTGTAGCGGCGAAAGCGCCGGTATAATGGTAGTTAACAGTAACCGAACCGGCAGCCAGATTTAATTCTTTAGCCGCATATTCCGCGCCCTGAACAAAGCCGTATCCAAAACGGACAACCGCCGGAACCGCCATTCCGCCGACAAAGCCCAGTTTTCTGTCGCCGTCTTTAACAGCCGCGTATCCCGCAAGGAATCCCGCCTGATCTTCGGCATAGTGGATACCAACCGCATTGGGACCTGTTTTATAAACAGGAGCGCCCTTACTCCAGTCGCCGTTGTTAGGTGATCCGTCTACAAGAATAAAATGCACATTCGGATAACGATCCTGCGCCACGAAAACCGGAGTTTCAAAAAGGAAGCCGGGTGTTACAATTATTTTTGCGCCGCCTTTTACAGCAAGATCAATTGCCGTAAGGTATGCGTCGTCGCTCTGCTCGGCAGGCTGATAGTACTTATGGGAAATATTGTTTTCTTTTGCGTATTGAACCAGCCCTTCCCATGAACCCTGATTAAAAGATTTATCATCAATGGTGCCAAGGTCGGTTACCAACGCGAGGTCAAAGGTCTCCGCCTGTGCGGATTGCTTCTTTTTACAACTTACAGCCCCCAGCAATACAAAAACTGCAAGTAGAATAATACTAACTCTTTTCATACTGATTCTCCTTAAATAAAAAATTTGGTAATAGGCTTGTGGGGCAACCCTGCCGGCTGCCTTACAAGTTTTGCAGCTTCTTGACCTACGGCCTGTAAAACTGCGATTTTCACAGAAGGTTGTTCGGAAATATTGTATTTTGATACGCCGTTTCCGAACAACCCATGCTTAGATTCAGGATAAATCAGATATTCCGAGTTGTCAATAGAGAAATATACCCCTAAATTTCATTATCCGCTTCATATACAAGGGCAATATCATCAAGCATAATCCTGAGCGAAACACCATGTTTTTCCGCAACACCGAAGGCATAACCGGTTATAGCGGTTATATCAAGCCCGGCGTTGATAAAATCAGCAAGTTTTATCTTTACTTTCTGCCAGCCGTCCGTATTGTATGTAAATTGCTGTGGAAAAAAGCTTCCGTTTGTTTTATTAGCCAAGGTACCGCCGTTTTTCAGCTCAAAATTAAAATTAATATCTTTATAAATTGATGTTTTATCGCCTGTTCCTGTAGTAACTTTTAAATAAAAAGTTAATGTATTGTAACCTGTCGCGTCTTTTGCCTCAAAGTTCCTGCCGCCGCGAACATTAGCATTAGCTAAAGGCCGCCAGCTTCCCGAACCAATGCCGCTGTGAATTATATCACTGCTGACAGTAAAATCATCCCTTACTGTAACCACAGAACCGGAAGCGCTTGTGTGCCATAAATACCCTGAATCGGAAGCCGGAGTTGCCGGGATTGTAACACCACCTGTATCTTCAAAATTATCGAGTAAGATTCCGCCAATAACAGAAGCTGTCATTGAGTTGCTTGTTATGCCGTCTATACTAACAGATAATTCAACCTGATTGCTGCTTGCTTTTTCAAGCGGATAAATCACTTTTCCATTGAACGTGACATTGCCGTTTATTCCGATGAACGGTGATAACCAATTAGCCAGATTGTATTTTAGTGTATGATTATTTTCCTTGTATTGCAGTGTTGTAACCGCCCCATCACTGTACAAGTAGGTGATTTTTATCTGGGCGCCTTTAAGCAGATTGACAGCGTCAACCGCGCCGTAAAAAAGTTCATCGTTAGCTGAAGGAATTATTATATCTGTTACTGTTACGCCGGATTTTATAAATTCAATATTATCAATACAAATATAATTTTCCTTTGCAAGCTGCACATTGAGTATAAAAACACGGGTCATCTTTAACCCGCTAAGCCCAGCGGGCACCGGTACAATATAACGCTTCCATTCTGTGGAAACAGAAATTTGCTGGTTAAAATCTTCACCGGTATATACTACCCGTTTATCCGGATCGGCATCTCCAAAACCAACATACCTGATATCCAATTTCTTGTTAGCCCTTGCCCAAAAAGAAAGAGCGGCGGCCTCTTCAAGGTCTATTTCTTCATCCGAAAACAGGCCAAAGGACTGCTGAACGGTGTTACCGCCTGCGTTTAACGCATGGGAAATTTTTATAACTCTTTGATTGCCGTTATAACCTGCCTCTTCAGCTTCCATATTAACCGACTCGGCGAAAAATCTTAGATCATCTTCCAATCCGGCAATAGTTATTCCTTTCCTTGCTCCGCCATTGTAAATAACAAATGGATCAAACCCTGGAAAATCAGGTTCGTCCTCTCCGTCCGGATCACCAGAGTCCGGGTCGCCAGAGTCCGGATCACCAGAGTCCGGATCACCCGAATCCGGATTACCCGAGTCTGGATCACCAGAATCCGGATCACCCGAGTCCGGATCACCTGAGTCCGGGTTACCCGAATCCGGATTACCTGAGTCCGGATTACCAGAGTCCGGATTACTCAAATCCGGATTGCCCGAAGAAAGAAGATTGTCTAAATCCGGGCTTGAACAAGCTGCCAAAAACAAGGTCATTAGTATTCCTGTTAGAATGACAGCGCCGTTTAATGATTTTTTTAATTTCATTAAATTGTTTTTCATATAACTCCTCCTGAAAAAGATTTATATATATTTGGGTTCAAAAATGCGTATTGCTTTACTTTAGAAAAAAAAATTATAAATTTTGTCATTTTTGCGCGGTAACGGAAAAATCGGGCTAAAACGCATTTGTTGACTTAACGCAATTCAAGGCATAATATTATGGTAGATATATGCTGTTACAGCCGCTTTACGCTTTTAAACGCCGGTTTCCCCTTCTCTCTTATATCTTAAACAGGCTTTTAACAATGGCAGTGATGCTCTTTCTGCTTGGGCTTGCGGTTTTTGGTTTGATGGCGCTGGCTCCCGGCGACATTGTGGATCAGATAATGATGCAGCAGTTGTTCAGTGAAAATACCGGCAGAGCGGGACAAAATTTGCAGAGCATGAGCGCGGATCAGCTTGCCGCGCGCCGTGCGGAACTTGGGCTTGACCAGCCGTTTTATGTGCAATATTTCCGGTGGTTGAATCGCGTCATCGTTCACAAAGACCTTGGCGTCAGCCTTATTTCCCGTGCGCCCGTTTCATTTTTGATTTCTTCGCGTATTTTGAATTCGCTTCTTCTTAATGTAATATCCCTTGTTTTAATTACCGTCTTTTCTTTCGCGATAGGGATTTATTTTTCTACCAAGGCGGGAACCAGAGCCGATATAGCGGTAACTTTTTTCGCTCTTGTGCTTCACGCTTTTCCCGGGCTATTGCTCCTTATTCTCCTGCAGCTATTTGCGTCCGTAACCGGGCTTTTTCCCGTTACCGCTTATCCGCCGTTTCCGTTTTCGACTGCCCCGGTAAAGTTTGTTTTTTCTTACGCGCATCACATCTTTTTGCCGCTGTTATCCGCGTTTTTGGGAGGAATAGGCGGCTCTTTGCGGATGATTCGCGCGACAATGCTCGACCAGCTTGGACAGCCTTACATCACAAGCCTGCGCTCGCGCGGAATTGCCGAATGGCGGATTTATTTCGCCCATGCCTTCCGCAATACATTAAACCCATACATTACAGGAAGCGCGAATCTTCTCGCAAGCCTTTTTTCCGGCTCGCTGATTCTGGAAATAATTTTCGCCTATCCTGGGATCGGCAGGCTGATGTACGAGGCGGTAATTCAGCAGGACATTAACCTTGTACTCGCGAATATAATGTTTATTTCGTTCCTTGTACTGGTCGGAATGGCGTTAGCCGACATCGCGCTCGCGTTTGTTGATCCGCGCATCAGATACGGGAAAGAGTGAACCATGAAAAAGTTTTTAAACTATGTAAAAGTGCGCCCTGTGGCTCTTGTATCGCTGTTGTGCCTCGTCCTTCTGTACCTGATGATGGCTTTTGCGGAATTTTTCGCTCCTTATTCGCCTAACACTTCTTTTGCGGACAAAAGTTACCATCCGCCGAATGTCCGTTTTTATCAGGGTAAACCGCAGGCGCAGGAATGGCGGATAACAAATTCAGTAACATGGAAATACGCCCGTATGCGCGGACATTATTCTTCGCTTAAATTTTTCGGCAAAGGAGAACCTTATCTTTTGTGGGGAATTATTCCGGCACAAAGGCATTTGTTTACAACAGCGCAGGAGGCGTATCCGGTCTTTTTAATGGGCGCGGATAATTTGGGCAGAGACCTTTTTTCCCGCATTGTTTACGGTTCGCGCGTCTCTCTTACCATTGGTTTTGTAGCGACAGCCATTTCACTCGCGCTTGCAGGCCTTGCGGGCGGGCTTGCGGGATTTTTCGGCGGCATTACGGACTGGACCATCATGAGGACATCGGAATTTTTAATGCTGATTCCGACCCTGTACCTGATACTGTTCCTGCGCTCACTTATGGCATCTAACATGGACCCGGGGCAGTCCTACATGATGATTACGCTGATTCTTTCGCTTGTGGGCTGGCCTGGCTCTGCCCGCACAATACGCGGCATGGTTCACGCGATAAAGCGGGAGGAATTTGTCCTTAACGCCAAACTGGAAATGATCCCTTCTGTGACAATCATTTTCAGGCATATTATCCCGCAAATCGCAAGCCTGTTAATTGTCAGCGTAGCGCTGAGCATACCCGGCTTTATAATGACGGAGACAGTTCTTTCTTACCTTGGGCTGGGCATCACCGACCCCGCCGTAAGCTGGGGCTCGCTTATCAAACGCGACCTTTCCACGATTGCGAACCTTCGCGCCTTCCCGTGGCTGTTAAGTCCAGTGTGGTTTTTATTGGGCGTAACGCTCGCGTTTAATTTTATCGGAGACGCCCTGCGCGATTTTTTCGATCCGTATCATATTGGTAAAGCAGGAAGCGGCCAGTGGGGAATAAAAAAATTGATCCAAAAGATTTTCCGCTCCACGCCCCCGCTCTCCCCTACTCCTTCTTCTCCACTAATAACTAACAACTACCCACTACCTACTAATTCCCCTCTCCTCTCCGTCCGCGATCTCACGGTAACTTTCAATGTCCAGCGCGGCAGGGACTTCATCGCTATTCAGGCAGTACGGGGGCTTTCGTTTACATTGCAAAAAGGCGAGACGCTCGGCATTGTGGGAGAAAGCGGCTCGGGCAAGAGCGTCAGTACTTTGGCAATACCCGGTCTTCTGCCGAAGAACGCGAATGTTACGGGTTCTATTCTGTACGAAGGGAAAGAGCTTGCCGGGCTTGGGACAGAGGCGTTACGCGAATATCGCGGCAAAAAAATCGGGATGATTTTTCAGGAGCCGGGACGCTCTTATGATCCGCTTCAAAATATGGGCAGTGTGTTTTGGGAAACATTCAGAAACAGCGAACCTGAAATTACGAAGGAAGAGGCGGAAAAGCAGGCTGTTGTTCTTCTGGAAGAAACAGGCCTTGATAACGGCTTGGAGCGTCTTTCCAATTTTCCGCACCAATTTTCCGGCGGACAGTTACAGCGTATAGGCATTGCTCTCGCTCTGGCGCAGGGCTGCGAACTTTTAATCGCGGACGAGCCGACGACGGCGCTAGACCTTACAATTCAAAAACAAATAACGGAACTTTTAAAAACCCTGCGCCGCACCAGAAACATCTCGATCATTTTTATCAGCCACGATATAGACCTTGTCGCCGAAATTTCCGACCGCATTATGGTAATGTACGGAGGACTGGCGATGGAAACAGCGGGCGCGCGGGAAATTACCGCCGCGGCGCGCCACCCGTACACAAAGGCTCTTCTTGCCGCTTCCCCGCGCTTTGGCAGCCATTATTCCAAAGAGCGGCTTCTTTCCATTCCGGGAAAGGTCACAGACCCGTCCTGTCCTGAACCGGGATGCCCGTTTGCGCCGCGCTGCACAGAGGCAGGCGCAAATTGTACGCAGGCAGTTCCGCCGCTTCAAGCGGAAGACGGAAGGGAATTGAGGTGCTGTAAAAGGCAGTTAACAGTGAACAGTGAACAGTTAAGGAGAGCGGCGTGCAAATAGAAATGAGCAATGAGCAATGAGCAAAGTTGTTATTTGCAAATTACGATTATTTACAAACACCAACACTGTTAACTGTTCACTATTAACTATTCACTGTTAACTATTCACTGTTAACTGTTCACTATTAATTGCTCATTGTTAATGCTATAATAACCCTACACAAGGAGAACCCCATGAAACTGAATAACGAAACTTTAAAAGACCGCGCTTTTTGGGAAAAGGCGGGAATTACCCTGCCGTGTTTTGACCGTAACGCGATGATAGCCGCGACACAGGCCGCGCCTAAGTGGGTGCATTTTGGGGCGGGAAATATTTTCCGCGCGTTTCCCGCGGCTCTGGCGCAGTCCCTGCTTGAAGATGGGCTTGAAAAGACCGGCATTATCGTTGCCGAGGGCTATGACGGCGAAATTATCGATAAAAGTTTTGCGGCTTTTGATAACCTGACTATCCTTGTAACGCTTAAATCCGACGGCACAACAGAAAAAAAAGTTGTCGCTTCTGTCGCACAGTCGCTCAGAATGGACAGGGAGATGGACGCGCTCAAAAAAATATTCGCCTCCCCTTCCCTGCAGATGGCAAGTTTTACAATTACGGAAAAGGGCTACAACACGACAAATCGCGGCGGCGAACTTTTCCCGGACATTGCAGAAGATATTAAAAACGGCCCCGCTTCTCCAAAAAGTTATCTTGGCCGCATTGCCGCGCTGTGCTATGAACGCTACACACACGGCGCTCTTCCGCTTGCGATGGCAAGCATGGACAACTGTTCGCATAACGGAGACATTCTCTTTGCCGCAATGGAAACCATCGCAAAGGGCTGGGCGCAGAACAACGCCGTTGAAGCCGGTTTTTTGGATTATGTGCGCAACAAAAACAAACTTTCTTTTCCGTGGTCAATGATCGACAAAATAACTCCGCGCCCGGACAACAGCGTACGCGATATGCTGACCTCTTGCGGTCTTGAGGATATGCAGGGAACCGTAACGGGAAAAAACACATATGTCGCTCCTTTTGTGAATGCCGAGGAAACTCAATACCTCGTAATTGAAGACGCTTTCCCAAACGGCAAACCGGCTCTTGAAAAAGCGGGCGTGCTTTTTACGGACAGGGAAACCGTCGACAGGGTGGAAAAAATGAAAGTCTGCACCTGCCTTAACCCGCTGCACACAAGCCTTGCCGTCTTCGGCTGCCTGCTCGGTTACACGCGGATCAGCGAAGAAATGAAAGACGCGGACCTTGTAAAACTTATCGAAGGCGTCGGCTACAGCGAAGGCCTGCCCGTGGTAACAGACCCAATCATTATAAAGCCGAGGGATTTTATCGATCAGGTAATAAAGGTGCGCCTGCCAAATCCCTTCATGCCCGACGCCCCTCAGCGTATTGCAATGGACTCGTCGCTTAAAATCCCCATCCGCTTCGGCGAAACAATAAAGGCTTACAAAAGCGCAAGTCTTGACCCCGCTAATTTAAAACTTATCCCGCTGGTTTTCGCCGGCTGGCTTCGCTACCTTCTTGGCGCCGACGATCAGGGCAAGCCCTTCGAGGTAAGCCCCGACCCCAATTACGAAAGCCTTGCGGCGAACCTTTCCGGTATCAGCCTTGGGCAGACAGGACCATTCCACAGTAAATTAGAGCCAATCCTGTCAAATCCGGCGTTTTTCGGCGTAAATTTGTACGAATCGCAGTTGGGAGAGCGGGTTGAAAAGCTTTTTTCAAGCCTGCTCGCAGGCCCCGGCGCGGTACGAAAGACCCTTCGCTCGGCTTTGGATTAGGCTTGAATTTGCGGCGGTTTTAGATTACTATAAAAAGGAAGGAGTAAGGTATGAAAAAGCTCATTATCGTATTGTTTTTTTTAGCGTTAGTTTCGCCGGTATTTGCTCAGAATAATTCCAATGATGAAGAAGGAAACCCTAATGTTTATTATGCAAATGTACCTGTAGAAAAAATATATTTAGCCGGTACGGGCTATGTAGTTCAATACCGCATGAGTACAAGCCAGATAGGAACCATTGGCATCCCCTATTCATGGTTTACCGATGCCGCAAGCACTGCGGAATTGGTAAGGCTGCCTAAAGGGCCGAACTGGCCTAATATGTCGATCTTCTACAAAGATGGGAATTTCAGCCATATACGGCTGTATGTACACGGGCATAAGAGTCATCAGACTTGGGGCGTTACTCCTCAAGGCGCCGATGTAAGCAGGTATTTTCCGGAAGATAAAGATTCCTTTAATTTTAAATTTTGATGGGTTCTGATACAGGGCAATCAAGTGTACCGGACGAACTTGTCCAATATATAAAAACAGGTTCAAAATTCATTATAGCCGGTCATAAAGAGCCGGACGGGGACTGCGTGGGGAGCCAGCTTGCCCTGCGCAGCGCTCTTTTGCGAATGGGCAAGGATGCAATCGTATGCTCCGCAGGCCCGTTTAAGCGCTCGGAATTAAAAAATTACGCAGGGCAATTTGTTGGGCAAATTGCCAAAATCCCAGCAGAAGAAAAAAAATCAAATGTAAAGGTAATAGTAGTTGATTGTTCCGGCATGGAAAGAACCGGAAGCCTTCAGGAATCACTGGAGGCGTTTCCATGCGCGGTTATAGATCACCACGCGGCTGTAACTCATCCGCCGTCTACATTGGAAAAGCCCGTTTATGTTGACGCAAGCTCGCCGTCATGCACTTTACTGATTGAAAAACTGATAAAAGCCCTTGGACTTGAACTTACAGACGAAGAGGCGAGCTTTCTTTTTTTCGGGCTTTGTACGGATACCGGATTTTTCCGCCACCTGACAGATAAAAACGCCTATGTTTTTGAAGCCGCTGCAAGAATGGTTCATCAAGGCGCAAACCCAAAAGAAATTTATAAAATTATGAACGGCGGTAAAAGTATTTCTTCCAGAATCATTCTTGGACAAATTCTTTCCAGAGTGGAGGCGTACTTTAACGGAAGATTGCTGATCAGTCACGAAACCTTAAAAGAATTTAAAAAACACGGTTTTGAAAGCAGGGACTCAGACAGCTTAAACAAAATGCTTCTCTCCATCGAAGGAGTTGAAGCGATTGCGATCATCCGTCAGGAAAGTTCAGACAATTGTACTGTAAGTTTAAGGTCTGCTGACGAAATTGATGTTTCTCAAATCGCCGCATCTTTTGGAGGAGGCGGACATAAAAACGCATCAGGTCTCACAATGAAAGGAAAGGTTGCAAAAGTAAAAAAAATTATTTTAAAATCATTTAATAAAGTTTTCGATTAACTATACAAGAAACTTCGACATGATATTTCTCATAAAAAACATCTCTGTCTCTGATTAACCTACACGTGAATCGAAGCAAGGCCGATATCCAGAGACAGAGGTTAATAATGAAGAAACATACATTGAATATTTTATATTCCGATTTTGCCGGCAAAAAAATAAGCCGCAATGAATTTGAAGGACAGGTTTTTATTTATCTTATAAGAAATCAGTCAAACATCATTACAAGATATTGGAAAAATGATGAATATGAAGAATTTATATCATGGTTTTATCCCCGCCTTAAAAAGGGCATAGATAGTTATAAAGAAACAGGCGCATCTTTTTAAGCGTATTTAACTAATATTGTCCGCACGGCGGCAAGGGAATACCGCACACGGTTAATTATCAAAGAAGTTACGGAACATTCCGCGTGGAACGCGCAAATCCCCGAATACTATGCAAGAGAAGAAACACCTGCTTATTTCCATGACACCCCGGATAATGAATTTTCGAAAGTTGTGTTAAATATAAAGGGGAGAAAAAATCCAAGACAGATTTTGGCGCTTGCTCTGAAATGTTATTATTATGTTTCCGATGACTTTCTTGACAGAATTGCAGTTCATACCGGGTTTGACAAAAAAATACTGAAAGAGATGGTTGAGAAGCTGCAAGTAATAAGAGAAGAAAAGGAAGACGCGATTTACCGTATGAAAGAAAGAATTTACGGTCAATTCTACAGATGTATTGTTTATGAACACAGGCTTTCCTATGTCAGCGAAAATACAGCGGCATATTTAAAACTAAAGCAGCGTTTGGAAAAAGCGCGTAACAGGCTGGAAAGAATGCGGAAGCGCATATCAAAAATCAGAACCTTCGCTTCCAACAAAGAAATTGCCGGGGTAATCGGCGTTACAAAAGGCTCTATTGATGCCAGTCTTTACAAGCTGAAAACAAAGTTAAGCGACATGGCTGATAAATTTACGCTAAATTGAACGCGAAAACCGCCTTTTCTTCGTAATCATTTCCGGGACCGGCAATACACGAAGGAAAACCGCTCTGATTCGGCGTATCCGGAAAATGCTGAGTCTCAAGGCAAAAGCCTGAATGTTTCGCATAACATGACCCCTGTTTGCCGGCAGCAACATTCAGGTGGTTTCCGGTATAAAACTGAACTCCCGGCTGAGTGGTAAAAACTTTCATCACTCTGCCGGAACTCTGTTCGGTTACTTCGGCGCACGGACGCAATTTGCCGGCTTCTCCGTCTACGGCAAAACAATGATCATAGCCGTTAAGTTTGCCAAGGTTAGCTGCTATACGCCTGCGATTTGTAAAATCAAAAGGAGTGCCTTTTACAGAAACCAGTTTGCCTGTAGGAATTGCGTGTTTATCAACTTCAACATAAGAAGAAGAATACAGAATAACCTCATGTGAAAGAACATCCCCCTTCCCTTCTCCGGCTAAATTAAAATAAGCGTGATTTGTCAGATTCACGGGGCAGGGATTGTCAACCTTAACATGGTAGTTCGCGATAATTTCGTTGGATTTTGTAAGACCGTAACTTACCACAGCGTTCAGTTTCCCGGGAAAGCCGCAATCCCCATCTGGGCTTTCAAGTTCAAAGCGCACATAGACGCCCTCGCTTTCTTCGTACGCTTCGGACTTCCAGAGCAGTTTGTCAAAACCGCGCGGACCGGAGTGAAGGTTGTTCTTGCCGTCGTTTGCCGCAAGCGCGTATTTTTTACCATTCAGGGTAAAAGCCGCGTCTTTGATCCGGTTGGCGAAACGGCCGACCGTTACGCCCAAAAACGGCTGGTTATTCAAATACCCTTCAAGTCCCGAATAGCCAAGAAGCACGTCATCTTTAGCGCCGCTGCGTGAAGGGACAAACAGGCTTGTCCACGCCGCTCCAAAATTAGTCAGCGAAAGCTTTAAATCCCCCGCGCTGAGTGTATAAAGCCTGACTTTCTTCCCATTGGAAAGAAGCCCGAAAATTCTATCTTTGATTTCCATATAGTTATTATATACCTTGCAGGCGGGCGGCGTATAGGCAGTTAACAGTTAATAGTTAACAGGGAACAGTTGGGAGAGAGCGGGAAAAAATGAGCAATGAGCAATGCAGACTGCGCAAAAAAAAGTAACGATGGCAGGTTAAGGAAGAGTTATTGAGGCAAATGGCTGTACGATAAAATATAGATAAACTGTGAGTAACTTCAGAGTCTGTTTTTTTCGACTATCCGCTCACGAAAACTCAACAGCCAGTTATTTACGTCCTTAACTGTAATTTTATCCAACGGGCTATCAGCGAAAAACGGTAAAATTTGTTTCGCCGTTACTTTTCTGCAAGCGTTAATATAGCTGTCTGTAATGTCCGCCCTGCTATCCTGATTATTAACATATTCAGACCCACGCTCCCAAAACCCATTCGCAAATTCCCCAAAGGTAATCACCTTGTTTCTGTCAGGGATTAGCGCTCCCTCTTTTAACAGCCTATGGCAGTATTTACGAGCTGCCGTAAGCGTCAAACTTCCGGTAGTCCAGCCCCCATGCCGGACACCCGCCTCATCATAAGCGTAGTAATAAACCACCCTTTTTCCGCCCGGAAGTTTCCGGTAATACAGTGTAAAATCGTTGTGCATACCTCTCAACCCTCATTTTTTGGAAATTGATGTCAATTCAGCAGATACCTAAATTCCCAAGATAAAAGCATAATCAACCAGCAACGCTAAGTCCTTATGCAGTAAGTAATTACCAGAAGGTTAAAAGGTATAATATGGTAGTTTCCTATAATCTACCAAATGTAGACATACATTTTGCCTAAACATCACATAACTTAAAATATTCCGCCTGCTGTGATTTAAGAAGCGCGGGTATATCCAGTCCGTAAGGACAATGCTGCTTGCAATGACCGCAGTTTGTGCAATTGTCAATGAGCCGCATGTTTTTCTGCCATTCGGGCGACAGCCAGTATTCTTTGACCGCTCTGTTAACCAGAAATGTTATACGCGCGGCATTGTTTATGGGGATACCGGCGGGACACGGCAAACAGTAGCCGCAGCACCTGCAGAAGTTGCCGGAGAGCTGCGCCCTGTCGGCTTCTATCGCACTTTTCAGGCCGCTTTCCAACGACGGCAATTCATTTTCGTATAACAGAAATTCATCCAGTTCTGACATTTTCTGCATTCCCCAAATCGGAATTACATTTTCATACTGACGTAAAAACGCAAATGCGGCTTTGGCATTGCTGATAAGACCGCCGCATAAAGCTTTCATGGCAAGCAGGCCGGTGTTATGCTCGCGGCATAAATCGATAAGAGCCAATTCTTCATCGGATGACAAATAAGAAAGAGGGTACTGTAAGGTGTCATACAAACCGGACAACACCGCTTCTTTTGCGTTATCTTTGCTGTGAGCGGTAATGCCAATATGCCGGATTTTACCTTGAGCCTTTGCCTTCAGCGCGCAGTCATACAATCCGTCTTCACTTCCGGGGCGGGGTACAAAAGACGGATTATGAAACTGGAGCACGTCAATATAATCGGTACGGAGCATACGCAGACTGTTCTCGATATTTTCCATAACTTTGTCAGGCGTTTGAGCGCCGGATTTTGTGCATAACACAATTTTATCGCGGACATGATGCAGCGCAATGCCAATCCGGTCTTCGCTGGTTGTATATCCGTTGGCGGTATCGTACAAAGTTACGCCATGCTCGTAAGCGTGTTGCAGCAGCTCGGTACTTTCATCATAAGAAATACGCTGGATAGGGATACAGCCAAATCCTGTACGGCCTACGGTCAACCCGGTCTTGCCAAAAATTGTCTGTTGCATAATGCCTCCTTTATTCTATATTATACATCTTTTGCGCGTTGTTTTTGCTTAATTCCCGTGAAAGCTCATAGAAGCGCGTAAGTTGATTTGCCGGACCAATATCGGATCGGGCGCCTTTTAGCTGTACCGGAACCGGCTCAAAATAAATCAGCGTTTTTCCCGAATAGCCCAGCCGAATCAACAGGCCTTCCTCGCCGCCGTCCATTTCGTCCATGCCGGCAAAAACATAGTTCCCCAGCGACCAAAAAACGGGCTTTCCGTCCAGCCATTCAAACCCCTGCACTGTATGGGGATGCGAACCAATAAGCAAGTCCGCACCGCTTTGCGCCAGTTCCGTATACAGGCTGCGGGTACGGGCATCCGGTTTCCATGTCCATTCATTGCCGCCATGAAACAAAAGCACATTGAGAACCTCATCTTCCCGGACAAAATTTTTCTTGAGCCGTTCCACGTTGCCGCGCCCGGCAAAAAGCATACCCGCTTTATCTTCGGCGGCGCTGACAGAAGCGCCGTCCCATCCGCTGCGTTCAATGGGAAACGAAGCAATCCCGAAAACCCGTATCTCAATCTGATCCGCCTCAAAAACAAATGGAGCGGCAGCAGCGGCAATATCAGGCCCTGCGCCCACGGCGGCAATTCCGTTTTTTTCAAGATGTTCCAGCGTATCCAGAAAGGCAACGTCTCCGAAATCAAACGCATGATTATTTGCGAGTAACGCAGCGTGTATACCTGCCGCCTTCAATTGCGGAACAACACGGGGATCAAAGCGGAAATTGAAACCCTTATCAACTTTGGCGCCGCGGCTGCTTATCGCTCCTTCAAGATTCACCATGTTAAGGTCCGACCGCTTAAAATAGTCCGCTGTTTTTCCAAAAACTCCTACAGCCCCTTCGTTGATCAAAATATCGCCGGAACCTCTGCCAAGCATAAGGTCTCCTGCGGCGCATATCCAGACAATTGACGGCGCATTTCGCACAAGCGGCTTGGGCGCCTGCGCAAGTACTGTTTCCAGAGCGGCGATTTTTTTTGTTAGCCGCTCTTTTTTTCCGGCGTTGTCCCCCTCTTCCCTAATATTGATTGAAACATATTTTATAAGCGGATAGTTTTCATCCGCCGCGCATAGATCGTCTACCAAAAGCCCTACATACGGCGGCGCAATTTCTCCAACAGGAACGAGTGTTTCGCTTCCGTCAAGGCAGGCGGAAAAGCTTGTGCCGGTTCGTTCCTTCAGCGGGTCTTCCCTTGGTACAAACCATGTCCTTGAAACAAGAATTCCTTCGGTCTGTGTCCATGAGGATTCAAACTCAATGATCAGCGCGGGTGAAGCAGTCCGTTTCTTTTTCTTCCCTTTCTGTTCCTCTACCTCATTTTCACGAATCAAACAAAGTCCCAATGTATCCTGAAAATCCGGCTGTAAAAAAAGCTGTTCAAGAAATTCATTCTCCGCAGCGAACTCTTCAAAATTCGTAAATATAATTCCGTCAACTTTACCATTAATCCCGCAGGAAAAAAATAACAGCGCACAAAAGCCTAAAAAGACGGCGATGTGGAAGCGGTTTTGTTTTTTCATATTTTCATTATATTTAAAATGTATAAAAAATTAAATATGCCGAATCAGAATTTCTAAAACCGAAGTCTGATTTTTGCGGTTAAATCAAAATAACGTCCAATACGCCGGCCGTTTTCCGTTGTCTCATCCCAGAACGGCTGAAACTTGTCCGGTGGAATCGGGCCAAGCTCTCCGCGCCTGCCGTCGCCTGAAAACAAATCGCGATCCATCGGCACTTGCGCGGACACGATCAATGCTGCCCCCTGAAACAGATCGTGGTTCAAACTGATAATCGGAGTAAATGAAACATCGTTAAAACAAGAAATCAGGGCGGCAGTCATATTTGTATAATCATTGAAAGACCATGTAAGAGCTGTGTAAAGATAATGCTCGTTAAAAAACGAACCGCCGCCGTTTTTTGATGTTGACGAAGCCGCGCCGTTATACAAATACTCCGCAAGGACGAGCATTTTTCCGTCAAAGAAAGAATAATCCGCGCCAAAACTGAAAGAAAGC
>JAIRUC010000193.1 GCA_031254615.1 Treponema sp.
GGCTCTTTGGGACGAGGTAAAGGACAGGCTGAAAAAACCGGCTCAGGCGCTTTCCGGCGGACAACAGCAAAGGCTCTGCATCGCAAGAACGATCGCCATGGAGCCGGAAATTATTTTGATGGATGAGCCGACAAGCGCCCTTGATCCAATCGCGACGGGGCGCATTGAAGAACTTATCGGAGAGTTAAAAAAAGATTACAGTATTGTAATTGTTACACACGCGATGCATCAGGCTTCCAGAGTCAGCAATAAAACCGCTTTTTTCCTTTTAGGTGAAATAATCGAGTATAATAATACAAGAGAGGTTTTTACGAATCCAAAGGACAAGCGGACAGAAGATTATATTTCGGGCAGATTTGGGTGAGGTGAATATGAGTACAAGAAACATTTTTTCGGAAGAATTAAGCAGGCTGCGCCACGACATTTTGGCGATGGCGACAAGAGTCGAAGGAAACCTTGGCAAGGCGCTTTCCGCATTAAGAACACGTAACGCGGAACTTGCAAAAGAAGTGCGCGCCGATGATTCGGCTGTGGACGCTCTTCAGCTTCAAATTGAAGATGACGCCGCGACTGTTATCGCAACACAGCAGCCGGTGGCGCGCGATTTGCGCGAGCTTGTTTCGGTTTTTAAACTTACAAGCAATATTGAAAGGGTAGGCGATCACGCCGTGCATCTTGCGCGCGCCGCGAAAAAACTGGCAAAGACCGGCGATTCCTCTTTCCACGCGCAGGAGCATCTGGAAAAAATGGCAGAGACAGGCCAGGTAATGCTTCGCGCCGCTATTTCCGCTTTTATGGCGCAGGACGCGCAGGCGGCAAGAGATGCGGCGGCAATGGACAGAAAAATTGACGAGGAGCATAAAATAATTACCGAAGACACTTTAAAAGTGATGAAAAAGGACTCAGACCTTGTTAAAGAGGCTCTGCAAATCCTTCATACTTCCAACCAGCTTGAACGCCTTGGTGATCATATAACAAATATATGCGAAGCTATTATATATATGATCGAAGGCAGGCACGAGGAGTTAAATGAGTAAAGCGGTAATTCTGATAATAGAAGATGATCCTGAAATTCAGGAATTATTGTCTCTTGCGTTTTCCAAAGAAGGCTGGAAACTTATTCAGGCAAAAACCGGGGAAGAAGGGCTAAAATTTTTAAAGGCAAAGAAAGTAAATTGCATACTTTTGGACATTATGCTGCCCGGCATGGACGGCTTAAACGTACTGAAAAAAATAAAAAATATTGAACAGTGCCGCGATATTCCCGTGATCATGACCACCGCAAAGGGCGAAGAAGCCGACATTGTCGCCGGTCTTGAGCTGGGGGCGGACGACTATGTTGTAAAACCCTACAGCCCAAAGGTGTTAGTTGCAAGAATTCGCGCAGGGCTTCGGCGGCAGGAAGAAGGCGGCGCGAAAAAAAACGACACGATTTGGCAGCAGGGAGAAATTAAACTTGACGCCGCACGCCACATTGTTTTTTACGGCGGCAAACAGCTTGACCTTTTCGCCACCGAGTTTGCTCTGCTTAAACATTTTTTGTCCAACCCGGAAATTGTTTTTTCGCGTAACCAGATTATCGAAGCAATCAGGGGGCCGGATTATCCCGTAACAGACCGTTCCGTTGATGTGCAGATACTGGGTTTGCGGAAAAAACTTGGAAAAGCAGGCGACATGATCGAGACGATTCGCGGCGTTGGTTACCGTTTCAGGATACAGGAGTAAAGCAAAAACATGACAATATTTAAAAGAAGCCTGTTTACCCTTGGAGCCGCGGCGTTTGTTTTTGCGCTGGTTCTTGTAGTCACTTCCCTGGTTTTTATGAATTCTCTGTATTACGAGATAAATACGCTCGGTCTTAAAAAGACCGCAAAAACACTTATGGCCGCAATCGGGCATGAGCACATAACAGAATTTTTTTTAGAAGACGGCGTTAATGCCGATCTTCCCGTAAATGAGTCGGGCGATTACCGCCTTACCCTGGTTGATACATCCGGCTATGTGGTGTGGGATTCCCATGTAAAGGAAGGCGTTGTAAACCATATCGACCGCAGAGAAATAGAGGCGGCGCTGGAAGGAAAAGAAGAAAGCGCGCGGCGTGATTCAATCAGTACCGGCATGAAGCGGGTTTACTTTGCTCTGCCGGTATTTGACAACAATAAAGTTATCGGCGTGTTCAGGCTTTCTTCCGCTGTCCCCGAATTCGGGATGCGTATTTCTTCAATTATTTTTCCCTTTGTAATCTTTTCGCTTATCATGGCTGTCGCTGTTTTTTGGGCTGTATTCGCGATCTCCCACTCTCTTTCAACATCGATTGGCAGGTTAGTTGATATTACGCAGGCGGGCGCGTTGTTGTTATCCGGTCCCGAAGCGGGGGAACCGGTTGCGCCGGAATTTTTCAGCCTGGAAAAAGCAATCAGGGCAATGACAGCCGAACTCAATTTCCGTCTTGAGCAGGCAAAAGCGGAAGGCGCGCGGCTTGAAGCAATCCTTAACGGAATGTCCGAGGCGGTTTTTGCAACGGACAGTGCCCTTAAACTCCACTTGGTAAATCCGCGCGCTATGGAACTTTTCAACATTGGTAACAGAAACATAAACGATCTGTCCCTGCTTGAAGCGACCCATTCCGCGGAACTGGAAGACGCCGCAAAAAAAGCGCTTGCCCAGGGCGCCGCTTTGGAGATGATGCTTACATTCCGCACCGGCGCGGAACAGCAGTTTCAGGTTTATGTTTCCCCGCTTTCCGGCGTAAGCGGCGTAGTTATCGTTCTGCAGGATGTTACGCGCCTTGTAAAACTGGAAAGGGTACGCAAGGATTTTGTCGCCAATGTGTCGCATGAACTGCGTACCCCAATTCAGCTTGTCAAAGGATTTTCCGAAACTCTGCTTGACGCTGTTTCCGATTCGGAGGGAAAAAGCGAAAAGAAACAGTTAATTCACTTTATTGAGATTATTCAGAAAAACGCGGACACGATGGAAAACCTTACCAACGATCTTTTAATTCTTGCGGATTTGGAAAATGGATCGTCTAACGTACGCGAGCCGGAAAGGTTAACCATTGTGTCTTTGATTGGCGAAGCTATTTCTTCTGTTGGCTCTTACGCCAAACGAAAGCAAATTGAAATAACTGTAGATTGTCCCGGCGATTTAAAAGCGAACCTTTACGGCTCATTCATAATACAGGCATTGATCAATCTTATTGACAATGCGGTTAAATATTCTCAGGCAAAATCAAAAATTTTGGTTAAAGCGTACAGTGAAGGTGAAGAATTGTTATTGGAAGTACATGATAAAGGGATAGGGATTCCGTCTGATCAACAGGAACGTATATTTGAAAGATTTTACCGGGTCGATCGTTCACGAAGCCGCGAAGCGGGAGGAACCGGGCTCGGGCTTTCCATCGTCCGGCATATTGCCCTGCTTCACAGGGGAATAGCCGAAGTGGAAAGCCGCACCGGTGAAGGCTCTGTCTTCAGACTCAGAATTCCTATCGCTCCGATTGTTTCGAAGCCTCTCCATCACCATTCGTAATTTCGAGTAACTCTACCGTAAAGATCAATGGTGAATACGGCGGGATAATGGATTGGATTCCTTCTTTTCCGTAAGCAAGCTCCGAAGGAATGTAAAAACGGTATTTGCTTCCGGGACTCATCAACATTAATCCCTCTGTCCAGCCGCTGATAACCATTTCAAGCGGAATATAAGCGCCGTCCTCCTCGTTGGAACTGTCAAAAGGAGTCCCGTCCATAAAAGTTCCTGTGTAATATACCCTTACGACAGAATCTTCGTTTGGTTTTTCTCCCTCTGTTGCGGTAATGATTTCATACTGAAGGCCGGAGGGCGTAACCTTGATTTCCGGACGCTGGCTGTTTTTCTCAAGAAATTCAATTTCGCGGCGCTGGTTTTCCCTCGTTGTCTTTTCCATAGAATTTTGTATGGCAGAGTCCACCATTTCCATCGCTTCCTGCTCACTGAACTGAAGCTCAAGGTTTTCCAGCATCGCTTTTACACCATCGCTGAAAGCGGCGTAATCGAATTCCAGATCAATCGACTTCAGATTGGAAGCCATTAACATACCGAAAGCATAGCTAACGCGGGATTTTTCATCGGCGTTTTTGTAATCTTCCTGAATTGCCCTTGCCTGTAAAGACAATACCGGAAGAAGCAGACATACAATGACAAATAACTTTTTCATACTTACCTTCCTTAATTTATTATATCGAGAAGCTCGACTTCAAAAATCAATGCGGAATTCGGAGGTATAGGACCCGCTCCGCCTGCGCCGTAACCCAGTTCTGACGGGATGTATAACTTGTATTTACTGCCTACACCCATCAGTTGAACTCCCTCTGTCCATCCCGCAATAACTCCGTCAAGAGGAAATTCGATTGGGCTTCCGCGGTCATAAGAACTGTCAAAAACTGTTCCGTCAATTAATGTACCTTCGTAGTGTACACGGACTACATCGAAAGCGGAGGGTTTTGCCCCGTTTCCTTCCTTAATGACTTCGTATTGCAGACCGCTGGAAGTCGTTGTAATGCCCGGTTTCTTGCTGTTTTCGGCAAGGAATTCGTTTCCTTTTTGCATAGCTTCACTCCCTCTTTTTTCTATCATGTCACTAAAAGCCATTTGAATTTTCTGCATGGCTTCATCTTCGGTAAACCGCGTTTTCCTACCGGAGAGCATATCTTTCATTCCTAAAAGGAATTGTTCCGGATTTGGGATAATGCCGTCGGCATTCAGATTTGCGCCAATGTTCATGCCCAGTGCGTAAGATGCGTCGTTGTCAAAATTTTTTTCTATGGGAGAGTTTAATTTACCCTTGCATCCCCCAAAAACAAGAATCGCCGGCAAAATTGCCAAAATTATATTTATTTTCTTCATTAGTCAGAGTATACCTGCTTTTGCAGTGTATGAATAGAGGTATATTGAAAATAAAAGATTGAAAAGGCATTTTCCCGTATTATGCTTGATTTTTTTCTATATAACAGAGTATAATTTTCCTATCTTATCTACTGTAAAATGAGGAATATTATGGCTGAAAAAAACAAAGTAATGATCGACGGGAATAACGCGGCTGCCTATGTGGCGCACGCTTTAAGCGAAGTAATTGCGATTTATCCGATTACCCCTTCCAGCCCGATGGGCGAACTCTCCGATGAGTTTTCCGCGCAGGGACGCAAAAACATCTGGGGAACTATCCCGAATGTCGTAGAAATGCAGTCCGAGGCGGGCGCGGC
>JAIRUC010000204.1 GCA_031254615.1 Treponema sp.
CGCTCCGCTTCGGCAAAGTTCTTTTTGTTCCATTCTGATGCGAAACGGTTATGGTAATCCGCCGCCAGATTAGAACGGTAAGTATTCAAAGCCTGTTCAAGCTCACGGTTTGCGCCAAAACGAGAAAGCGCAGTCTCTATATATTTAATTGCCGCGCGCCAATTTCTGGCGGGAGCCGCGCTAAGAGAGACGGCTGTTTTTTGCACGGCAAATGTAATCAATTCAACAGCCCGCTTTTCGGAAAGTTTCCCGCTGTTACGTGCTTGATCAATCGCGTTTACAACATTATCGCCGTCATCAGCGGTGCGGATTTGGTTCGCTTTTGCCAGCAAATCGGAATCAATCAGCAGAGTATCAATCTTATCATAATTGGCCTCTGATAAAACAAATTTTTGTTCGTCAATAAATTTTCTCGCGTCCGCCGGTTTTTTTGCCCGTATTAGTTTCATTGTATAGTTATTCACCGCCGCCATTATAAATTCCTGCCAGCGGTTTTCATCGGGATAAACGGGAGAAGCTGCGGCGGCCCAGCGTAAACTTTCTTCCTCTTTGCCCGCTCTTAAAAGCATTGCCCCAAAATTAAAAAGCCTGTCCATCAAGTCCTTTCGCGGGTCTATAAAAATTGCCCCCGTCGTTTTTTTTATTGAGTCAATGGTCAGCGCGTTACCTGCAAGAAGTGCGGCGCGGTCAATCGCTATCGGCACAGATTCGGCGTATTTGTTCTGTCTTTCGTTATCTGCAATTCTGTTATTCAGAATCAAGGAAATCAGTTCAATCTGAGAAATTGTCTGACGGTCGCGGTAATTTTGCGCCGGAACATAAGAGAATCCGGTCAGCCTGCCGAATTGATCGTGAAACTCTTTGCGGTTACCCGGATCAAATCCGTGAGCGTTGGTAGTTTCAACATCAATATCCGCCCCGTCCGCGTGAACCGTTATCAGCGCGTGATCTTTTGTCATAACGCCGCTTGTGTTTATTCCAAGGGATTGGCAGAGAATCATGTACAGAACCGCGGAAGAGACACAGTTGTATTTGCCGCTGGAAAGCAAGGTGTCAATTCTGGTTTGATAGAGAGAATACGATTTAATAATATTTTTATGCATGAACCCAAGAATATACTCGGCTCTGTCCTTGTCCGCAGCCGGAAGGTCGGGCGAATTTTTGATTGTTTCAGCCGCGGCGCGGATTTTTTCCAAACCGGAAGCGGAAGCGTCTTTAGACGCAGTGTCCCCGGATGCCCAAAGGCTTATCTGCGCTAAAGCCGTCCATGAATAAGCGCCATTTTCGCCCAGACGATAATATTCAAGCGCCTTTGGATCAGGTTCAAGTCGTGGTAAAGTTGTACTTTGCGAAAAGGCGGATATTTGCGCGATAAAAAGCAACATGACAGCCATAATTGACGGTTTTAATTTCACGATTTATTATATTATGTAATAGCGAAAAAAGTGAACCTTATATAAAGAAGAATTGTGGAGAAAGAATGTCTGGTTTGGATGCTGATTTAATTATCATAGGCGCCGGTCCCGCGGGGCTTACCGCCGCTCAGTACGGGGCAAGGGCGAACTTGAAAGTTCTTGTTGTTGAGCAGTTGGGGCCGGGAGGGCAGGCGCTGGTTATTGACGTGCTGGAAAATTATCCTGGCAATGTCGAGCATAAATCTGGTTATGAATTTGCGTCCGCCCTGCACGCTCAGGCTGAATCTTTTGGAGCGTCTTTTGTTACAGACTCTGTAACTTCCATAAAAAAAGACGGCTGTTTTTTTATTGGTTTGCTGAGCGGGGAAACTCTTACAGCACCTGCGGTAATTTTTGCGGCAGGTTCAAAACCGCGCCTGCTTGGCGTTCCCGGCGAAAAAGAATTTGCGGGGAAAGGGGTTTCCTACTGCGCCACCTGTGACGGCAATTTTTTCAAAGGTAAAAAAATATTTGTTGTGGGCGGAGGAGACGCCGCCTGTGACGAGGCGCGTTATCTTTCGCACTTAACGGACAAAGTAGTGTTAATTCACAGGCGCGACAGTTTTCGCGCTCAAAAAGCCCTTGCCGAAAGAACGATGAAAAATCCCAATATCAAGGTTCGTTTTAACACGGTAATAAAAGAAATAAAAGGCGAACAAAAAGTAAAATCGGTTATTCTTGGTGAGACAACAAGCGGAAAGGTTTATGAGGAAGAGACGGACGCGGTCTTTATTTTTGCCGGGACTGCTCCCCAATCATCGCTTGTTGCAGATAACGAGTTAAAAGCCGATCTTGATGAAAGCGGCTATGTTATCACCAATCAAAAAATGGCAACTAACATACCCGGCCTTTTCGCCGCCGGCGATATACGTTCCGGCGCTTTCCGGCAGGTTGTAACAGCTGCCGCAGACGGCGCGATGGCGGCCCACAGCGCGGCTGAATATATTGACGAAACAGGTTACAGGACATAAAAATTGAAAACTTTTTTCAGGCTGTTAGGCGCAATTGGAATACTCATAGTTTCCCCTCTTTTTTCATTGAGTTTTAACGATTCCGGTACACCGGAAGAACTGGCGGCTGCCATCGAAAAGGCAATGACCGATGAACAGGCATTAGCGCAGGTTTTTATGCTCGGCTGGGTAGGGGAAGAACCTTCGCCTGTCATTATGGAGTGGATACGCAAAAGAAATATCGGCGGAGTAAAAATTTTCGGCTGGAATACCGCGGATACGCTCAAGCTCGCGAAAACAGTCGGCGAACTGCAGGAAGCCAGTTTGGAAGGTGCGTTTAACATCCCGCTTATTATCGCAACCGATCAGGAGGGAGGGTGGATTCGCCACGTTAAGGGAAATACGAGCGAAACCCCCGGTAACATGGCGATAGGAGCTGCCAGCTATCCGCGTGACGCGTATCTTTCCGGCTACTATATAGGAAAAGAACTTGCCCTGCTTGGCATCAACATGAACTTTGCGCCTACAGTTGACATTTTTTCAAACCGTGACTCTTCGCTGATAGGCCCGCGCGCTTTTGGAAGCGATCCTGTAAAAGCGGGAATTTTTGGCGCGGCTTTTATGAAAGGCCAGCTTGCAGCGGGCGTTATTCCAACAGCTAAACATTATCCCGGCCACGGGGATACAGACCTTGACTCGCACGGCGTACTGCCAAAAATTAATCTTCCGTTTGAGACCCTGTGGGAAAGGGAACTTATCCCGTACAGAATGTTAGCTGCCGAGGGTATACCCGCGGTAATGAGCGGCCATCTTGCCTTCCCTATGACGCAGGCCAAAGATACGCCGGCGTCCCTTTCTTCGTGGTTTTTAAATGATCTGTTACGCGACAAAATAGGATTTAACGGAGTAATAGTAACGGACGATTTAATGATGGCAGGGGCCACATCTTTTCTGGGTTCTCTTTCCCGTACCGCAAAACAGGCATTGATTGCGGGTAACGATATAATCATGTTTTCAAGTACGCCCTTTCTTTATGATCCTGTGTGGACATTATTACTCAATTCGATGAAAGAGGAAGAAAGTTTTCGCAGGGTTGTAAGAAACGCAGCGCGCAGAACGCTGGAATTAAAATTGAGATACCTTCGCGGCAGCGGAAGTATTCCGTATATTCCGGACCCTGCGCGCGTACAGGCGGGAATAACCGACAGGGAGGGGGCGGCTTTTTTCCTGAACCTTGCCGCCCGCAGTGTAACTATTGTAAAGCCGTCTCCCGCAGATTCGGTTTTTCCGGTTACCATGGAAAACGCAGGTCGCGTTCTTTTGGCGGGCAAATTCAGCGACTTTTTTTCTTACGGCAGGACAGCCTTTCCGAATGCCGCCCTTTACAGATACGGAAGCGTCCCCGACGCGGATACATTTGTCTCACTTGCGCGTAACGCAGATACGGTAATTTTCTGCCTTTCCGATGCCGCCGATTTGCGCTTATTACGTAACATTCAGCAGTTAAACAAAAAAGTTATCGTTCTTTCGGTATTAAGCCCCGTATATATAGAGAGCGTTCCCTGGGTAAGCGGCGCTGTCGCGGTTTACAGTTATGCCCCCGAATCTTTTGCATCAGGATTTTCTGTCATAATCGGCAGAATCCCCGCACAGGGAATACTTCCCTATGAATGACGGAAACTTCAATAAGGCAGAACAGGCCGCCGTAGGCAAGTGGCGTAAAATGGGAAACAGAGACAGTGATATTTACGCTGTCGAAACATTGTTACGCGCTATGGAAAAAAAATGCGTAAGTGCGTGCGCAAGGTTTCTCGCTCTTAACGAAACAAAAGGCAATGTTTGGACGTTAAACGAAAAAAGCACAACCCCTTCGGCCTTACTGATAAATTCAAGAAGTACGATAATTCCCGTATTATGCGGTAAAAAAGAAATCCCGTGTCCCGACTTCCTTAAAGAGCTTATCAAAAAAAATAAAATACATTCTGTGCAGGGGCAAAAAGAAGACGTGCTGATTCTTGAAAAGAAAATGAAACAAATGGGAGCGCAGAGTGCGGATATTTATGATTACGATCTTATGAGCCTTGACAGACAGCCAAACCAAAAAACTTTTCTGTCTGTGCCTTCAAATCTGGTTTTGCGAACGCCCCGTTTAACGGATTTAGACGCAATCGCCCCATTGCAGGCGGCGTACGAACAGGAGGAAGTTCTGCCAAGCGGCTCTGATTTTAGTCCTGCCGCAAGCAGAATTAACCTTGCGAATATCATCGCAAGGGGGCAGATGCTTTGTGCGGAAGTTGGCGGGCGGCTGGTTGGAAAAATCAACATAAACGCCGTTTCTTTTACAAGGTATCAGCTTGGCGGCGTCTATGTTCATCCCGATTTTCGCAGGCAGGGAATCGCGCGCGGGATGGCGGCGGAATTTATTTCTTCTATTATTAAAGAGGGCAGGGGTGTAACGCTCTTTGTTAAAAAGTCGAATCCTCCGGCGCAGCGCCTTTATTCCGCCCTCGGTTTTACTGTTTCCGGCGATTACAGGATTACTTATTATTGATGAACGGAGCGGATGGTAGCAATTTCATTGTAATTGTCAAAAATGTATTCCTGAAAATTTATCCCAACATACGCGCCCCGCCTCTGTGCGCATATTGGGATAAATCTTTTATGCATACATTTGCCGCTCCCATTATTGAATTAAATTCCGATTTTTTGGTATAATAACCCATCATGGCGTATCTTTATGAAACACACCTTCATACAGCCCCGGTCAGCAAGTGCGCGGTTTCGGGGGGAGCGGATTACATCGCTGGTTACAAAGACCTGGGGTATACCGGTATCATGGTAACCGATCATTTTTACAACGCTAACTGCGGTTTGGACAGAAACCTTGAATGGAAGGACTGGGTAAACGAATTTTACCGGGGTTACGAGGAAGCGAAAGAAGAGGGCGACAAGCGCGGGCTTGATGTTTTCTTTGGATGGGAAGAAACTTTTGACGGCCGCGACGATTATCTTATTTACGGGCTTGATAAACAATGGCTTTTGGAACATCCCGAGGTGCGCCATTGGAGCAGGGGCGAGCAGTATGCCGCGGTAAAAAAAGCGGGCGGCTGTGTAGTACAGGCTCACCCTTTCAGAGAGCGTGAGTACATTTCGCGCATTGTTCTGTCCGCCGGCTGCGTGGACGCGGTGGAAGTTGCCAATGTCGGGAATAATAATAACAAAACATTTGACGCGCTTGCCCTCCGTTATGCGAAGAAAATTAACAAGCCTATGACCGCCGGCACCGATATTCACGATGCCAAATCGATAACTTACGAAGGTGTTTTAGGAGTGTATCTTGATAAGAAGTTGACCAGTATTGCGGATTATGTAAAGATAGTTTGTAATAATGAAATTGCCGGCCTTAAAGTAGATGAATCACGTTTTGTTTTTCATGGTACGGAAAGCGTCAGTCTTCCAGTTGATATACGCGATGAAGAAGATAAAATAACAGGCAAAAGTTGGAAGGAGGTTATATGAACGAGAAAGCAGCCCATGTTCCCGAGCGGATTAAGGAGTTACGGGAAATTCTGGAGATTAGCGCCCTTGATATGGCGAAGGACACGGACATCCCGTTTGAAACTTACAAAAAGTATGAAGACGGCACGCTGGACATACCAATCAGCGTTTTGTATACGATTGCCGGCCGGCTGGGGACAGACGTTACTGTGCTGTTAACCGGAGAAGAGGCAAGGATGGACAGCGCCGCAGTATGCCGCAGGGGCAAGGGCGTTCAGATCGAAAGATACCCGGGTTATGAGTTTTCCAGTCTTGCGTATAACTTTAAGCACAGGACAATGGAGCCCCTGCTGGTCTCCCTTGATTCTTCAAAACCGCAGGCGGCTCAAGTGTCGCATACCGGCCAGGAGTTTAACTTTGTGGTTGAAGGCCATGTAAAGGTGACTGTGGGAAAGAGCGAGTACGTTCTTTCTGCAGGAGATTCAATTTATTTTGACGCCCGCCTGCCGCACGGTCAGTGCGCCGCAGACGGAAAAGCGCAATTTATTACAATAATACAGGAATAAAATTATGAACGAAATACTTTCACGATACTGCCCCCGGATTGAATTTGACAGCTACGAGGATTTTTACGCCAACTATCAATGCAATGTGCCTGACAATTTTAATTTTGCCTACGACGTGGTTGACGAGTGGGCAAGGCTTCAACCGGAAAAACTTGCCCTTGTTTGGACAGATGACACAGCGGCAATGAAGTCTTTTACTTTTACCGAAATAAAACGACTTTCCGACAAGGCGGCAAACGCTCTCCTTTCGTTAGGTATAAAAAAAGGCGATGTTGTAATGCTGATTCTGAAACAGCGCCCGGAAGTATGGATACTTATGTGCGCTTTAATGAAAATCGGCGCTATCTGCATCCCCGGCACATTTCAGCTAACAGTAAAAGATTTGGAATACCGCTGTAACATTGCCGACGTAAAACTTTTAGTCACCGTAGATGATGCCGACGTACTGAAACATATCGAAGACGCCCGCCCAAACTGCAAAAAACTGGAAAAAGTCGCGGTTGTCGGCAGTACAATCCCCGCCGGCTGGCTTGATATGCGCGCCGAAATTGAAAAGGCCGATCAAAACTTTACAAAAATCCCCAGCCTGGCAAAAGACCCAATGCTGGTTTATTTTTCTTCCGGCACAACGGGAATGCCAAAAATGGTACTGCACAACCACTCGCTTCCGCTTGGGCACATCGTCACCGCAAAATACTGGCACTGTGTCGAAGATAACGGCATCCACCTGACACAGACCGATTCCGGCTGGGCGAAATTCGCGTGGGGAAAAATCTACGGCCAGTGGATCTGCGGGGCTGTTATCGGCGCATACGACACCGAAAAATTTACTCCAAAGGGAATGTTAGACGCTCTGCAAAGAATGCGGCCGGTAACTTTTTGCGCCCCGGCGACAGTGTTCCGCTATCTGATAAAAGAAGACCTTTCCGGCATCGACTTCAGTTACATCCATCATACTTCGGTCGCCGGCGAACCTTTAAGCCCGGAAGTTTACAACAAATTAAAAGAACTTACCGGCCTTGAAATCTACGAAGGATTCGGCCAGACCGAAACTTCGATAATGGCGGCGGTATTCAAATGGCTGCCTGTAAAACAGGGTTCGATGGGAAAACCCGCGCCGTTATTCGATCTTAAATTGTTAGACGAAAACGGCGATGTCTGCGACAAGGGCATTACCGGCAACATGAGCATTACGCGCGCAGGCAAAAATATGTACGAAGTTGAAGGAGGGGAGCCAAACGCCCCTGTTCCCGTAGTCGGTATGTCGGCTTCCGCCGGCGTATTCCGCGGTTACTGGAAGGACGAAGAAATTACCAACACCAGCTGGAACAACGGAACATACCAAACAGGCGACATGGCATGGAGCGATGACGACGGCTATCTGTGGTTTGTCGGCCGCAATGACGACGTTATCAAATGCTCCGGCTACCGCATCGGCCCGTTTGAAGTGGAAAGCGCTCTCATGGAACATCCCTCGGTGCTGGAATGCGCCGTAACAGCTGCCCCCGACGCGATGCGCGGACAGGTTGTCAAGGCAACCATTGTTCTTTCGCGCGGCTTTACCGCCAGCGAAGAATTAATCCGCGAGCTTCAAAACCATGTAAAGCA
>JAIRUC010000292.1 GCA_031254615.1 Treponema sp.
ATTGGCGGGCTTCCACTTGCCGCTGGCGTAGCTGCTGGCAATACAATTTTAACCGTCGCTGTTTTAGCGATATTGATTACCGCGCCCCTCGGAGCTATCGGCATTGACACGGTATATAAGAATTTGTTATTTAACGATTGATTTATACGCCTTCGTATGCTAAAATAAAACCATTGGAGGGCTTCATATGCTTATTTCAAGCGTTTTGAAACTTAATGTCGTGGTTAGCTCCGTTCAAATGGATAACGGCGAGACGTTGTACGGAGCTTAATCAGGAAGATGAACCGTCTTCCGAGGTTTGTCGGTAATATGGCATATCGAGCGTAGTTTATAGCTATGCTGTTATTTTGTTGCCATTTGCCGATTAGCCTAAAATAGATTAAGTAGGGGCTGTAACGAAACAGCCCTGCCAAAAACAAAAAATCTCGTTTATCTTTTAAGATGGGCGAGATTTTTTTATAGAAAGCTTTTTTTGTGAACGCAACAAAAAAACAAGGAGTATTACCCCCTTGCCGCCGCCATTTTCCTCATGTTATGCCCGATGGAGTATAACCCCCACTCAATTTTGACCTTTTCCAAGCCCCGGAGCAAAAACCTCCGCACGCCAAAATTGCCCTTGATGTCACCGAAGACGCTTTCAACCTCAATAGGGCGTTTAGACCGCATTTCCAACCCTTTTTCGCTGACCAGATTGGCGTTCGCGATTTCTTTTAGCTCGTTCAACCGACGATTGACATATATTCTTCGGTCGGCATCCGGCTTTTTACCTTTCACGCACCTCTCGCGCAGTGGGCAATCGACACAGGTTTCACATTCATACACCCGAATCAGGCTCTCATACCCGTTGTCGCTTTTTTGGTTCTTTTTATACAAAAACTTAAATACCGCCCATATCCGCATATATACTCATCCCGTTCCTTCACATAATACCAATTCTGAACCCTTGTCGCGTCCTTTTGCCACTTCCTGGATTTTTCTTTATGAAACGTATTGTATTTTACAAAATGTTCTACCTGCTCCGATTCCAAAAACTCGTAATTTTCCTCGCTGCCATACCCGGCGTCGGCGATTATGTTTGCCGGCAACTTGCCGTGAAGCGCTTTCAGATGCTCCAAATGCGGCTTCATACAGCTTGTGTCTCCCGGCCTTTGATGTATGCTGAACCCTGTGACAAATTGATTTTCCGTTCCTATTTGTACATTGTACCCCGGTTTCAACTGCCCGTTTTTCATGTGGTCTTCCTTCATCCTCATGAACGTCGCGCCTGTGTCGGTCTTGCTGTAGCTCTTGCGCTCTTGCAGGATTTCCTGCTGCTTTTCGTATTTCTCCATGCGCGGGAGATAATCCTTTTCTATGGCTCTTTTGGCTCTTTTTAACTCTATGTCCCCCGGGGTTTCTGCAAGTCTTTTATCTATCTTCCCCGCCGCTTCCCGTATGCTTTCACTGTTGATCGGCTTGCCGTTCCCCATTTCCGAAAGGTCCGATTTGCCGTATTCCTCGGCTTCTTCCTGTTCGAGCATATCGATAGCGCTCAGGCGCTCCTGAACCTTTTTCTTTAATTTTTCTTTGTACCGCGCCGTGTTCTTGCCCCATACCCAGCTGTATTTGTCCGCGTTTGCCTCTATTTTTGTGCCATCCAAAAAGTAGTTTTCAAATTTGATATATCCCTCTCGCAGCAGTAAATCCACGACTTCTGTGAATATATCGTCCATGATTCCTTTCAGTCGTTCACTCCGAAAGCGGTTGATGGTCATGAAGTCCAGTTGAACATTGCCGGTCAGCCACATAAAGTTAATATTTTCGCGGGTCGCCTTGGCGATTTTTCGGCTCGAATATATTTTGTCGGCGTATGCGTAAATGATTACTTTCAGCATCATCACAGGGTTGTACGCGCTTGTCCCGCCGCCCGGATAGCGGTCGAATAACGGTTGTGTGTTCATGCTTTCGATTGCGCGATCCACTACCCGAACCATATGATTTTCGGGAATCAGCCTATCTATATCTATCGGTAACAGTGATAATTGGTGTTGTGCATATACTTTGAACGCCGCTTTCTTTTTCATCCTTTAATACTCCTCCATACCGCTTCATTACTGCGTTTCTCTTGCCTTCATTATATCATTTTTTACTTCAATATGCAAGAAAAAACCACCTTGAATCTTTCAATTCAAAGTGGCTTTTTCGTACGGCTGTTTTGTTACAGCCCCTTGGTGCGGACGGCGGGACTCGAACCCACAAGCCGAAGCATTGGCTCCTAAGGCCAACGTGTTTGCCAGTTTCACCACGTCCGCATGATAAAGATTTGGAACACATGATCCTCACCACCGTACAAAATACCGTTACAGTTATTATTCAGCTTCCGCGGTTTTTTACGGTGATGAGGATCATAGGGCGGCGATAATCAAACCGCCTTTCTATTATTTACATTTTATGCAGTAAAATCCACATATCTTCCCCGTTGATGTTCCACTGTTTAAATTCCTTGTCCGGCACTGCCTGG
>JAIRUC010000081.1 GCA_031254615.1 Treponema sp.
GCATATACGGTTTCGGTTTTATTTACCGTCTTTCGGGAACGTTTTTTAAGCAGAAGAAAAATAAGCGCGGTAAATAATGCAAGAATAAGCAGCCAATTCCACCATGGAAATCTACGACCTGATTTTACCGGTATATCTTTCCGCAGAATTGATTCTTTATAAACACTGTCAGAATTTATAATTTCCTGAGTAATTAGCAGGGGAGATTCGCCGTCCAATAAAACCCTGACGCGCCTATTGAGTTTTCTGTCATCTTCATCGGTATTGTCACCCCATAAATTCACCGATCCATATCCAACCGGCTCTGAAAATAAATTTTTTGAAATACCGCGTCGTTGCAGTTCATTAATTACAAAAACAGCCCTTTCCCTTGACAGATCAATGGGCTCAATATCGTTTGGAGCAAACGCGGTATATCCATAAACAATAATTTGACCGGGAGAGAAATTTTTATTCGATAAATATTGCGCCAGATTATCAAGCTGAATAAAGGCTTGCTCTTCATCCGCAAACAGATTACTGCTATTAGGCAAAAACAGTAAAAAATCTATTTCTTCCTGCTTGTTATTATCGCCAAAAACCGAAATACCGTAAAATACAAAGAAAATAAACGTGAAATACCATTTTTTCATTTGTATTATTCTCCTAATTCAAATTTTACTATTAGTAAATATAGTTCTATTTGCCGGCGTCAACAAATTTTCTTTGTGACCAAATTGAGATTTTTATGATTAACTATCAACATTGTATTATTTCTTTATGATTAGGAAGAGAAAATAATTGTCTGTTTCATAAAATCTCATTATATTTTTTATGTGGTATTGTTTTTATCTGCGGACATAGAGCGGTTTTACAGGTGATTTTATGAAGAATGAAAAGTCCTGGGGCAATATCTATTTTTTACTGACTATAATCTTTGTCGTAACCATAGGCGCCGTCATTTTTATTATTCAAAACAAAACAAACAGTATTATCTCCGATCTTACTATGCAGCGGACGCAGACGGCGAATCTTGAGTTGATAAATTATCTGTTGGAGATTGAAGTCAGAGCATCACTGCGTTCGGAAACCATGGCGAACAGTAAAATCATTATAGATGACTTGAAAAACGGTGATTTTAATTCTATTGATAAGGATATTTATGAGTTTTCATTGGGTGTTGACTATATAACTATTTGCGACCCTGACGGAATCGTCATTTACAGGAACAATAACGGCAGTACCGGAGAAGATGTGTCAAGCCAGATTACCGTATCCACAATACTGCAAACAGGCAAAAAGTCCAGCTTAATATCAATTGTGCCTACGACAGGCTCAATAGCAATTTGTTCGGGAACCCCAATTTACAGTGGCACTACATTTATGGGTGTTTTATGCTGCATCATTGACCTTACCAGGAATGAGTATCTGGATACATTTAAGGAACGAACCGGATGTGAAGCCACGATTTTTATGGGGGACAGGCGAATCAATACAACCCTTATTGACAAGAACAAACAGCGGGCGATCAATACAGTTGCCGAGTTTGCCGTTTCAAAAACTGTACTTGAAAATAAAAAAACATATACAGGTCATTTAGAACTATTCGGGCAACAGTACGGCGCATGTTATTCGCCATTAGTATCCGGCGATCAGGTAATTGGCATGTTGTTTACCGGCATTAAAACCGACTCTATTGATGAAAATCAAAAAATTATGAATCGCTGGGTTTACACGGCTTCATTACTGGGGCTTGCCGCCATGGTACTTTTTACCGTTTTAACAAACAATTTTTCCCGGAAATACAGCCAGGCGATTCGCGATCTTTCAGAGAAGACTGTGGCGAGCCGCGCCAAGAGTGAATTTCTGTCAACTATGAGCCACGAATTGAGAACCCCGCTGAATGCGATAATCGGTATGACGGCTATCGGGCGGAACGCGGCGGATACGGAGCAGAAAAACTATGCTCTGAATAAGATCGATGAGGCGTCCGCGCATTTGATGAGTGTGATAAACGATGTGCTTGATATGTCAAAGATCGAGGCAAACAAATTGGAATTGTCGATGATCGAGTTTAGTTTTGCGCAGGTGCTGCAAAAAATCATGACGATCATAAGTTTTAAGGCGGAAGACAAGCGGCAAAAGTTGTCGGTAAACATAGATAAAAACATACCGGATCGATTAATCGGCGATGACCAGAGACTGGCGCAAGTGATATTGAATCTTATATCAAATGCGGTGAAATTCACCCCGGAAGACGGAGAAATATGCATTGAAGCGCATTTGCTCGGAGAGAACGACGGAGTTTGTGAACTGCGTATAGAAGTATCAGATAACGGGATTGGCATATCTCCTGAGCAGCAGAAGCGGCTTTTTAGCGTGTTCGTGCAGGCGGAGAGCGGTATAAGCCGTGAGTTTGGCGGAACCGGTTTGGGTCTCGCTATCTCAAAACGAATCGTTGAGTATATGGACGGCAGGATTTGGGTTGAGTCGGAGCTTGGAAAAGGCTCGCGGTTTATTTTCACCATAAAAGCGCGCTGTGGTCATGACAGCCAGGCGGAAGAACGCTCCGGTGAGACAAGAGCGTCACACCGTCCGGGAGAATTTGCCGGGAGACGGATGTTATTCGCCGAGGACGTAGCGATTAATCGTGAGATTCTGCTTACATTGCTGGAAGACTCAGGCTTAATTATTGATTGCGCCGAAGACGGCAAGGAAGCGCTTGGCATGCTCGAGGCGGCTCCCGGTCTTTACGATATTGTGTTTATGGATATTCAAATGCCGCAAATGGACGGACTTGAAGCGACACGGCGTATCCGTGCTATCGAAGCAGAACTACGCTCTGCTTCGATAGCTTCGAGCTTCACCAAAGGTGAAACTCGCGCCTATGACGGAGATTTACGCAAGGGAATCCCAATCATCGCCATGACAGCTAATGTTTTTACCGAGGATATTAACCGTTGTCTTGAGGCGGGCATGAACGATCATATCGGCAAACCGGTTAATCTGAATGAAATATACGAAAAATTACGCAAATATCTGGCGTAGTTGTTATACGATACTAATAAATCGAAGCAATGGCTTCCTGTGTCATGTGATCACATAACTCGTTATAATAATTTCCCGCATGACCGCGAACCCATTCCCAGTTAAGCGAAAATTCACCCGCAAGTGAATCCAACTCCGTCCACAAATCCTGATTTTTAACCGGTTTTTTATCACTGGTCCTCCATGAATTGCGCTTCCATACCCGTATCCATTCGGTAATGCCTTTCTGCACATACTGCGAATCCGTATACACGGTTGACTTTTTGGGAACATCATCCATTGTTTTAAGAGCGCGTAACGCTTCAAGAACAGCGGTCAGCTCCATCCGGTTGTTTGTCGTGTCCCTTTCCGCACCGTAATTCTGAGCGGTTATTTTTTCTCCCTGAAAAGTTTTAAGCACAATTAAATAAGCCCATCCGCCCGGTCCCGGATTGCCCGAACAGCCGCCGTCCGTAAAAATTTTCTGTGATGTTTCCATTAACTGTTTCTCCATCTTTCTATTCTATCATAAGCCGCGTTTATTTTTGCTGACTTTTCTGTCGCCTTTTTATAATTGCCTTCGTGTCCGGCATGGCGGTCAGGATGGTGGATTTTCAATAATTTTTTGTACGCCGCCTTGCAGGTTTCAGCATCCGCGCCAAAAGGTACGCCAAGATACTCAAAATCCGCGCGCAATTCTTCGGGTGGAAGTTTTCCGCCGGTAAATGCCCCGCTGTTTGAAGAAGCGTAACCGCTTCTGCTTTCGCCGCGCGTCTCTTTCCGGTTAAGAAATTCGTTCAACTCATCGTAAGCCGCGTCCAGATCTGGATCGCCTGTGGTTCTTGAGTAACTGCCCTGCCCTAAACGGGCGTCAGTATCCCCTGTAAAATCATTAATATAATTGTTAATTACATTGCCCAACCGGCTCCAAATACCCATGTTTATTGTATCCAAACAGTATTCTACTTAAACTTCAAAAAGAAATCAATTATGCGAATTGCCTAAAGTCAAGATTTCATATACAATGAAACCCAAGGAGTAAACCATGAAATCTAACCGTTATTTTTTTACGTCTGAATCTGTCGGTGAGGGGCATCCCGATAAGTTGTGCGATCAAATTTCAGATGCCATTCTTGACGCCTGCCTGAAGGATGACCCGCAAAGCAGGGTTGCCTGCGAAACTTTTGCCTCTACATCACTGGTACTGATCGGCGGCGAAATTACCACAAACACATTCATTGACTTTCATCATCTGGTTCGGGATATAGCAAGAGATATCGGTTACACAGACCCAAGCTACGGCCTGGACTGCAATTCAATGGCGGTTCTTGACATGATTCACAGCCAGTCCCCGGACATATCGCAGGGCGTTTCCGGCAAGGGTCTTAAAAAATTCAAAGGACAGCAGGGAGCCGGCGATCAGGGAATGATGTTCGGTTTTGCGTGTAACGAAACAAAGGAACTTATGCCCCTTCCGATTATGCTTGCCCATAAAATTTTGATTAACGCATCCAAGTTAAGAAAAAGCGGGGCTATTAAATGGCTGCGTCCCGATTCAAAAAGTCAGGTAACAGTTGAATACGAAAATTTCAAACCTATCCGCATTGATTCCGTTGTGGTTTCCCACCAGCACGATCCGGATGTTTCATACAAGGATATTGAATCAACTGTTATCGAAAAAATTATCGAGCCGGTGCTTAAGCCGACAAATCTTTTGGACAAAAAAACAAAATATTACATTAACCCCACAGGCCGCTTTGTAATCGGCGGACCGTTTGGCCACACTGGGCTTACAGGCCGAAAAATCATCGTAGACACATACGGCGGCATGGGCCGTCACGGCGGCGGCGCTTTTTCCGGCAAAGAC
>JAIRUC010000207.1 GCA_031254615.1 Treponema sp.
CGTCACCCGCATTTAAGACGGTTTCCTGGACATTCCATATGTAACCTGTTGACAGGCTCAGATTTGCAAGCGTCAGCGTTGGTGCGTACGTTGTGTCGATTGCGGCATGACTGCCAAATGTACCGCTTGCTTTTGCAACATTGATAGTGATATTGCCGCTCGCTGTCTCATAGCCGCCGCTTGGGGTGGTGTAAGTGGCAGGGAACAATTGCTCGTTACCCGCATTCAAGGCGGTTGCCGGGGCGTCCCATGTGTAGCCGGTGGGCAGGTTTAGATTTGCAAGTATCAGCGTAGGTGTATATGTTGTATTGATTGCTGCGGGATTGCCAAAATTGCCGATGGCTTCTGCTACATTGACAATGATATAGCCGCTTGCCGCCTCGTAATTACCGCTTGGGTCAGTATAGGTTGCAGAAAATTGTTGCCCGTTACCAACGTTCAAACTGGTTGCCGGATTATTCCATACGTAACCGGGGGGCAGACCCAGGTTCTCAAGTGTCAGCGCAGATGAATAATTTATATTGATTGCGGCAGGAGCGCCGAATGTACCGCTTGCTTTTGCCACATTGATGGTGATATTACCACCCGCAGATTCATAGTTACCGCTTGGGTCGGTATAGGTTGCAGGAAATTGTTGTCCGTTACCAGCGTTCAAACTCACTGCCGGAGTGTTCCATGCATAGCCACTTTGCAAAGTCAAGTCTGCAAGTGTTAGCATAGGTGTAAATGTTGTATTGATTACGGTAGGAGTACCAAAAGTACCACTTGCTTTTGCGACATTAACGGTGATATTTCCACCCGCTGATTCATAGTTACCGTTTGGGTCGGTATAGGTTGCAGGAAATTGTTGTCCGTTACCGGCGTTCAAACTGACTGCCGGGGTGTTCCATGTATAGCCGGTGGGCAGGCTCAGGTTCGCAAGAGTCTGCATGGATGTGTAAACTGTATTGATTGCGGCAGGAACGCCGAATGTACCGCCTGCTTTTGCGACATTGACGATGATATTGCCGCTCACCGCATTATAAATACCGCTTGGGTCGGTATAGGTCGCAGGGAATGACTGCCCGTTACCCGCGCTCAGGGAGGTTGCCGGAGCGTTCCATGTGTAGCCGGCAGGCAGGCTCAGGTTTGCAAGCGTCAGCGTGGATGTAAATATAGTATTGATTGCGGCAGGACTGCCGAATGTGCCGGCAGCCTGAGTAATTGTCAGGGTTCCGGCGCTCAAACCGCTTGCCGCATAAAAGCCGGGAGCCGCCGCCACATTAAATGTTACGGCATAAGTACCTACCGCGGTTGGAAGTGTTGTTGTTTTAGCGTAAGATGTACTGCCTATTCCTTCGTAATAAACAGTTATTGCGCCGCTTGACTTGCCAGGCTTCGGCGTAACGGTTACAGCGGTAATGCTGCCTACTGTTTGCGAAAGTTTGCCAATATCATAATCGGCGGCTGTAGGCGTTTTGTATTCTCCTCCTCCGCTATCGCTTGGCGATGAACAAGCAGTTAATGAGAAGGAAACCAATAACAACATTATAACCAGGTTTTTCATAAAATTCTCCTAAATATTATCATATTATAGCCTTATAATTCATTATAAATCAATCACTTTTAGTCTATAATTTATTTATTTTTATATAGTAGAAAATCATCCATAAATAGGTTGTAATAATATTCTTTTATATTCTTTCTTTGCTGGTTTTTGATGTTTTTTTGTGTAAAATACCTGTTTTTATTAAAATTCGCATAAAAAAATATAGCCTTATTGTTCATAATACGTGAAATACATATAGGTTATTGTATAAAAACCGCCCTGATGTTGATATATTTTTGACGCTGTTAGAAGGAGAATATTAGTTAATGACAGATGTCCATACACTTCTGGCACAGAATATAAAAAAGTATCGTCAGGTTTTAGGTATTTCACAGTCAGAATTGGCGGAACGTGTAAATTGTTCTCTTACCCTTATTGGAAATATTGAAATTAAAAAACGCTTCCCCTCATCTAAAAATATTGATTTACTTGCTCAAGCCCTGGGGGTAAAACCAGCCGATCTATTCGCCGAAGAAAGCAACAAAGAAACTACACAACGGCTTGCCTCCAAGCAAAAACAAAAATTACAACTGGAAAAGGAAGTCCTTAAAGCAATAGACAGAGTATTCCGATCAAATTAATTGATACTAAAATTGTTCAGTGAGAAAAATCCTTGCAGTTTATGGAATAGGAAATGGAGAACAGGAAGTGGGTCGTTGTTAACCGGCGTTGCGTAAAAAACCAGCCACGCCCGCTAACAACACCCCTGCCCACTCTATTCACTGTTAACTATTCACTGTTAACTATTAACTGTTCACTGCTCCCTACTTCTTCGTCCACGCATTACTTTGGTCGTTCATTCGTTCGCGTCTTCGATCAAAGCGTTCCACTGCGGGGAAACCGCTTCTATAAGCTGAGCCGCTTCACCGTCATGATACCAGATTTCCCACGCGATACCGCCGCGGTTTAGTCCCGGAACATGCAGGTGATTTCTCCATACCTGTAATTTCGGATCACGGATAAGTACCCATGTTTCATCGACCGCACGGCGATCTTTGTACATCGGATAAAGAGCCAGTTTCCAATTTGTATCAACCGGGGTTAACCATGCCTCTATAGCCCACATAATAGCATCCACTTGATCCTTATTGTATGTAGAAGGAACAACCATTATGTTTTCATCTGTAAATACGGTATAATCTTTGGCTCTTGGGCCTTTGGGCGGAAGAACCATTCCCCAGTTATCTTTCATGTTTTTAAGATCGCCGTTGTTACCGGTAAGATATTGCTGATCTAAACGCATTGCTACTTTGCCGTCATTAAAAGCGGGAATAAGCCAGTCCCATTCCGAACCTTCGGGGCGCGGCATCATAACGCCTTCATCCCTTAACCTTAAGAAAAACTGTACGGCTTCGACGAACGCGGGGGTGTTTGTTGCGTTAAAAAGTTTTCCTGTTTTAGCGTCTTTGCCGACATACATTGCGCCGTTACCGGAAATAAAAGCATCCAGGATTTCTGTAGATAGGTCTCTTGGCATTGCGTAAATATCAATAATACCGTCGTTGTTTATATCCCTTGTAAGTTGTTTGCTGATTTTAAGGAATTCATCCCAAGTCCATTTACCGCTCTTCTGCAGATCATAAGGGAGGTTTTCATCAAGTCCGGCTTCTTTGAACAATCTCTTGTTCCAAACCAGAACAGCGGTATGTTCGCTGTTGCCGTATTCGGCGGCAAAACCATATATTTTTTTATTGAAAGTAAATACATCATTAACAGCTTTATTCCAATTAACAGGACTTGTTTTTGTAAGGTTGACCTGCTTATTGTCACTTACAGGATACAGGAGATTCTGGCGGTACAATGTCAACGCCCAATCCGGCTGTAATACAAGAATCTGCGCCGCAGGTTTTCCCGACATGATGGAAACAGCGGCAAGCTGTGCCATTTCATTATACCTTCCAACTGCTTTCTCTCTGATTACAATGTCATTTTCTTTTAAAAGCGCTTTTCTGTACTCAAGCAGCCTTTCCGCAGAATCACTTTTGGGATCATAAGTATTAACATCGTAGTCAGCCCACCAGTTACCAATTGTAACTCCTCCCATTGCTTTGATTGTTTTTACAACCGATGCCGGAGCTTTTTTTGGCTTGGGAATTCCCTGCCCAAATAGCGGTAAAACCATGGCGGCCAGCATTACAATCACAAAAAATGCGATCTTTTTTCTGTTCTTCATCATCTTTTTTCCTCCAAATTAAATTTTATCTCAAGCGGCAGGTTTTAATTCCGTATCGCGTTGAAATCTACATAATTATGGACAGACTCTAGTTATCAGAGGGTTGGGAGTAGGGAGTAGGTTGTTGTTTGTAAATTTTTGCGTGAAGGCGGCAACCGATTGCTTACTCCCTACTCCCAACTCCCCCATGCTCACTTCTTCAGCGTCCACACACTACTCGTGCCATTCGGCCTCAAGTACGTTCCGGGCGTTCCTTCAATTTTGTCCGCCGCGTAAAATTTGTCGCGCAAATCTCCGGGGAATGAGGCGATATCTACAATGTAAGAAGCGTCGATGCCGAACGCGCGAGTGGTTTCGGCGTTAAAACCGCTCGATTTAATCTTTCCCAAAAAGGTAACGCTGGTCAGCGGGTTGTTCGTAAACGCTCTTTCCCCGATAAACTTAACTTTGTTGGGAATGGTAACAGCGCTTACCATGTTGCTTTGGAACGCGCTGGCGTTGATTTCGGTAACGGAATTTGGAATAACAACTTCTTTCAGCTGATTATTCGCAAAAGTATTGCCGAGAATTTTTGTAATGGAATCGGAGATAACAACACTGCTCAGATTGTTATTCGCAAACACACCGCCGCCCATCCTTGTAACAGAATTGGGAATAATAATATTAGTCAAATTGTTATTCGCAAACGCGCTGTCGCCGATAGAAATTACGGTATTAGGAATAACAACTCCGGTCAGCTCTATGTCGTAAAATGCTGCAGCTTCGATGCGGACAACCGGAATCCCGGCTATTTTTTCGGGAATTACCACATTTTTTGCCGTTCCTTCATAACTTGTAATTGTAATTCCGTTGTCTGCCGCAGTTCCAAAAAAACCGTTTTCACTTACAGACTTGCCTTTTTTTTGCGCAAAAATTCCGGCGCAAAGTACCGTAAAAAGCAATGCGATCATTATGCTTTTTTTCATAAGAACCCCCTGGCGACAACGCCGCCCGCTGTCTTTCCATACGTTAATTTTTTATACCGCGTATGTGGGTAAAACTATTCAAGAAAGTATACATAATAAAAATATCAAATGTAAAAAAGGGAAAATTAACAATTATAAAAAATAAAAAAAAATCAATTAACATTTTTGTATATTTTTGAAAAGTCAATTAACATTTTTGTACATTTTTAAATTATTCCGAGAAGAGCCTCACACGGAGGCACAAAGACACGGAGGGCACAGAGGAAGGCGAGTATTTTCCAAACTGCGCTTTTCTTTCATGCGTTTTTTATTTTAATAATTAAGAAAATAAAAATTGAAGACGACACGATTACAAATGACGACTTTGTGTTCGCGTACCGAAGGTACGATGTGTCTCCATGAGAGGTCTTTTCGAGAAAATTATTACGGACTTAGTTCTGCGGCGCGTTTCCATGCGGCTTCTACTGCTTTTATCACAGAGCCGCGGAAGGCGGCGTCTTCAAGGGCGGCAAGGCCGGCGATTGTTGTTCCGCCGGGGGACGTTACCATGTCTTTCAATTCGCCCGGATGTTTTCCCGTTTCCTGAACCATTGCGGCCGATCCAAGCACGGTTTGGGCGGCATAGCGCATAGCTTTGTCTCTGGGGAGCCCTGCGCGTACGCCGCCGTCCGCCAGCGCTTCAATAAACATATAAACAAAGGCCGGCCCGGACCCGGAAAGGCCGGTAGCGGCGTTCATGTAATTTTCATCCAAGGTGTCGACAACTCCGGCTCCGCCAAGGATTTTTTCAAGTTCCGAGATTTTTTCCGCAGGGACTTCCGGTGAGGCGGCAAGGGCTATCATCCCTTTTCCGATAAGAGCCGGTGTATTCGGCATTATGCGCACTACGGGCAGTTTCACGCTGATTGCCGCTTTTATTTTGGCAATAGACCAGCCTGCCGCCATTGAAACAAAGACCGGAAGTTCGCCGCTGTTCAGCCTTTCTTTGACGGCAGCGGCGATTTCAGCTAACACCTGCGGCAGAACCTGCGGCTTTACCGCGAGAAACACATAGTCTCCTTTTTTTGCGGCTTCAATATTGGATTCTATTACTTTCGCTTTTAACAAATCCGCGGCATGGCGCGCTTTTTCGGTATCAGCGTCGGTCATAAAAATATTATCGCAGGCAGCTCCTGCGCCGCTCATAAGGGCAACTCCCATGTTGCCGCTGCCAATACAAACAACTGTACTCATTTTTTACTCCTTATTAGTCAATTCCTGCCGCTTTGCGGAAGCGCTTTACTGTGGCGGCGGCAATAGGACGCGCCTTTTGCGCTCCCTGTTCAAGTATTTTATCAAGAGCGGGAATATCCGCCATGATTGCATCATAACGCTCCCTTATCGGGGAAAGACTGCGGTTTATAACACGGAACAACTCCTCTTTCGCCTCCCCCCAGCCCATGCCGCCGGCGCGATAACGTCCTGCAAGAGCGTCCTGTTCGTCCGCCTGCGCAAAAAGTTTGTAAAGCTGAAAAATCTGGGAGTCTTGCGGGTCCTTCGGCTCTTCTACGGGTTGGGAATTTGTTACTATCCGCATAATGGTTTTGCGTAACGCTTTTTCCGGCGCAAAAAGAGGGATTACATTGCCGTAACTTTTGCTCATCTTCCGCCCGTCCAGCCCCGGCACTACAGCGGCATTTTCCTGAACAACCGCCTGGGGGACTTTCAAAACCTGCTGTTTGTAGTTGGCGTTTATCGACTGCGCTATATCCTGCGCCATTTCAATATGCTGCACTTGATCCTTTCCGACAGGCACTACGTCGGAATCAAAAATAATAATATCGGCCGCCATCAGCACCGGATATGTAAACAAACCCATATTGATCCCGGCATCAGTGTCATCGCCCTTCTCGTTGTTTTCCTGAACGGCGGCCTTGTACGCGTGGGCGCGGTTCATCAGTCCCTTGGAGGTAAACGCCATAAGCATTGTCGTAAGTTCAAAAACTTCAGGGATCGAGCTTTGCCGGTAGAAAATTACTTTTTCCGGGTCCAGCCCCGAAGCAAGCCAGCAGGCGGCTACCTGCCTGATTGTAAAATTTAATTCCGCAGGATTCTTCATTGTGTTAAGCGCGTGATAATCGGCGATAAAATAACGGGCATCGTATTCTTTTGCAAGTTCCAGCGCGGGTTTTATTGCGCCAAAATAGTTCCCGATATGCAAATCGCCGGTCGGCTTTATTCCGGTCAATGATATTTTCTTCATAAAAATAATGTAGCGTTTTCATGACTGATTGTAAATAGTCCGTTTTAACTCTATGCTGTTTGTAATGAAGAAGAGGATAAAAATCCTTGATATAATAATTATTTTTATTGCCGCAAGTCTAATTCTTTCTTCAGCATATGCCGCGTACGTTATGCCGGAAAATACGGTTAGAGTATTGATACGGGGGCAGGACAAAGAGTGGACGTTCCCTATTGAAACAATCGAAACAGTTACCGTGGGCGGCCCGCTGGGGAACACTGTTGTAAAAATAAACGAAGGCCGCGCATGGATAGAATCTTCGCCATGTGATAATCAGACTTGCGTCGGCATGGGTCATGTTTGGCGGCAGGGACAGTGGGCGTTATGTCTGCCAAATAAAGTTATGTTATTTATAGAGGGAACGGATGACGAATACGTCGACAGTATTTCATGGTAGAAAAACCATAGCCCTGCTTGGAGCCTGCTGCCTCTTCCTCTCCGCTGTCGAATACCTGATCCCAAAACCCCTGCCATTCCTGCGGCTCGGGCTTGCCAATCTGCCGCTTATAATCGCTTTGGACATTTTCCCCTTTGGCAGTTATATGATTTTAGTCTGTCTTAAAATTCTTGGACAGGCGTTGATTACAGGAACTTTGTTTTCGTATATTTTTCTGTTTTCCGCAGCGGGAACTTTTTCCTCCGCGATGACAATGTTTTTTTTGCGGCGCATGTGTGCAAGCGTACCGGGACGGGAAAGTATTTCATTTATCGGCATCAGCACAGCCGGCGCTATGGTCTCGAATACGGCGCAGTTGGCGCTGGCTTGGTTTTTTATTTTTAAGGAGAATGTGCGCTATATCGTGCCGCCTTTTCTTGCGGCAGGACTTGTTACGGGAATTGCGCTTGGCGTTTTTTGTGAAGTTTTTTCGCGCAAATCGCGTTGGTATCTTATGAATACGGAACGAATGAAGGCGGATGAATGAAAACCCGTAAAAATATTTACGAAAACCTTTTCAGCGCAAGGGCGTTATTTGTGTCAGGGCTTATAATGATGCCCGCCCTTCTTTTCAACCCAAGTACGGAGTACAGGTTTTTTCAATTCCTTTTTTTCTGGCTTCTTGTCTGGCTTTCCGGAAGAAGAACCAATCCGCTTCTTACAATTATGACAATGTTTTTTATTATCGCGTTTAACCTTATCATACCTTACGGAGAAATTCTTTTTGCCGCAGGCCCTGTAAAAATTACTTTGGGCGTGCTAAAAGCGGGCATACACAGGGCGGTAACATTCCAAGGGCTTATCATGCTGTCAAAGGTGAGCGTCAGGCAGGATTTAAAAATACCGGGCGTTTTCGGGGAATTGTTAGGTGAATCCCTGCGCCTCTTTTCCGTGATGATGAGCAAAAAACACAGTTTAAAAATAAAAAATCCCATTAAGGTAATTGACAACCTATTGATCGAATTAAGCGGCGAAAATTTTTCCGGAGATACGGAAGAGGCGCAAAAAACAAAAACAGCGGGCTTTATAATTCTCGCGATCGTAATAGGTATTTCATGGTCACCATGGCTAAAAATAGTTCCAAAATTGGGATATTTAAAATTCTAAAAATTAATACGCCGCGAAAGGAATAATCTCGGCAATTTGAACTCTAAAACGTGCGGAGGCTGTCCATCGGCCGCTGTCAATGTAAAAGCGCGGAAAGGAAACAAGGCTTATAAATCCGGTAACTTCCTTAGGGCGGTTCCGTTCACTGCCGCGCAGCATCGCGCGAAGCGCGGACCTTGCGGCATCTTCCAGCGCGGCTTTTTTCAACTCAAGCCAGCCGGGATATTCGGCTATACTTGCGGGACTGTACCCAACACCTTGGGCGTTTCTGATGATTCCGTTACGCCATGATTGTACACGGCTTTGCTGCAAGTCAGTCAGTTGATAATCCGTCCACACCCTCAGCCGGCTGTCCCTAACTTCAACATCGGTAACATTAAGACGCGGATCGCCGTTATGGATTACGCCTGCCGGTGACAATTCAAGATTTTCCTCTATTTGCCTGGCCCGCTCGCCTATATCATAATGAAAAGACCAGCCGTAAATCATTGCCGAAAAAAACATCGCCGCCTCTTCAAGAGCGCGCCCTGCGGCCACAGGAATACTCAAGGGATACTCGCCGTCAACATGCCCGGCATAAATGGGCTCCAAATCGACATAAACCTCGCCGCGAATAACATACGGAACATTCCCCGCCTCATACCCCTGAGCAAAAAGAAAAAGTCCCGCCGAAAACAGCAAAAATAGCGAAAAAACACCTTTACGGATCATATTTATTTATCGGTAGATTAACAGTGAACAGTGAACAATGTCGCTGCCCGTGAGCGCATCGTGATGGTAATCCACTACGCCTGCACCAAAACATTGCTCATTTCTCATTGCTAATTGCTCATTTTTAACTGTTCACTGCTAACTATTAACTGTTAACTATTCCCTACTTCCTCGGAGGCTCTAATTTATACTGCTCTAATTTTACCCCGGAGATAACCGCGCAATTACGACCGCTGCCTTTAGCGTTATAAAGAGCCTGATCCGCCAACTCATAAAGAGTCTGTACGTCTCGTGATTCTCCCAATTGTTCAACGTATACTCCGATACTCATTGTTACACGATTTGAAACTTTTGATTTTTCATGGGGCATATTTAATTCTTTTATTAAATCGAAAAAAGAGGAAATAACAACATCTACATGGGGAGCGTCTTTTTCAAACCAAAGCAGCCCAAACTCCTCTCCGCCGACTCTGGCAGCATATACGCCCATGCTTTCCATTAATACGCTGAATGCCGCTCCTACGCCTCGCAGACATTCATCGCCCTTGGGATGCCCGTAATGATCATTGAAGTTTTTGAAAAAATCAATGTCGGCGATGGCGATACACAGCCAGTTATCCGAAGCGCGGTAATTATGCAGATACCTTTGAAAAGTCTGCATAAAATCCCTGCGGTTATTAAGTTTGGTTAACTCATCTGTCGTACTTTGATTAAGATATTTATTGCGCTCTTCTTCCAGCATACTGGTACTTAATTCCAGCCCCATGCGCAGTTTTGTAATCTGCCAACTGAAATACAGGCCGATAACGCTTGCGATTACAGCGTCTATGATATTATAAACAGCGGTCTCGCTGTCAAGTCTAAAGATTATTATTAACACAATAAAAGCACATACCGTTCCCAATGTAAGAAAAACATTAAATATAAACGGATTTACAAACATCAGCAGGGAGCATACCAAAAAAAACAAAAGTATTCTGTCATAGCTTGACCATATTCCTAAAAATATGCCAAGCGCCATAATATTTAAATAAAATAAAATCATAGATATATAGACAAATTTTTCACTTGCCATCGCTACCTGCATTTTATAATTTGTATACAAGCCTAGCAGTAACGCGAATAATGCCGACACAATACAAGCGGCGCCGCTGACAAAGTTTTGTTCAATCAATATGGGAACAAGCGAATAACTGCCCGCAAAAACCGCGACTATTAGATTTACATGACGAAGATTGTACAGATTATTTATAAAAAGCTTGCTCATGCATTCTTCGTACCGTTCCCTGCCAAACGAATAAAAATGCCATGAATTAAAAAAACTCAGCATAAATTCCTTCCTCTACTTTTTCCCAGAATACAGGGTAAATTCCATCTGTTCTTTGTTCTGTGCCAATAAAGAAAGCCACACATTTTTCCTTTTGGTAATATCTTCACTTTTGCGGCCAATAGCCAGCAGTTTATTGTAAACAGTGAAGCCGTTTTTTGCCGCAAGCCATGCTTTGTAATAATTCCCATGGAATATCTGTGCGGCTTTTTCTTCAATTTCTTTATCAATATGCGCTTCAAAAGCGGTAAGTATAAACGAGTATTTTTCCGTAATTCCATGAAGGTAGTCAAGAATCAATCTATCAAATGAAGAGATCATCAAGCTGACCTCCTCCAAGTCATGCAAATATTCCACTGCCATATGATAATCTTCGTCCCTGTTATACGCTTTCATCGCAGAACGGCAAAGCTGAACATAGGATTCATTTGTAATTGTCTGCATACCGTGAAGAGGCTGCGGCGGCGTTATGTTAAATTTCGGCATTGACTGAGCAACCCTGATAAGCAGTAACATTAAATCCTGAAATATTTTCTGCTCCCAAAGATTATCGCGGGTAGCGGTGAAAAGACTTGTTATCTCCTCCGCAAAATTTTCCTTATAACGCTCGTTCTTGTCAAAGACAACTTCGCAGGTGGGAATCATTACTCCTTTAAATTCAATATGTCCGGTATCAAAAAAGTATATTGACTCATTCTGCGCAAGAACGCATTTATTCCCGGCGTCTTTATTTTCTTTTTCGTAATTCATCATCACCTGTTTGGCGATCATAATCCTGGATTCTTTAGGAGAAAGTTCATTCGCCCTTGTCTGCAGCCTTGCGCCGGAGTTAAGGAGGAAGCCCGCAAGATTTCCCCTCTCTGTAATGATAAGCGGACTTTGAGTATTGCCGCCTGTGATTCCGGCTGAAATTTTAAAAACAGGAAGCGCCTCCGCATTGCCGGTACGCTTTGTCGATATCGCCGGATCATTTACAACTTCGGTTTTGCCGAAATAATCGATGATACACAATGTTACCATAAGCGCGTCGGTAGCGCTCGCCGCGACAACAACCATTTCATCGCCGCGTTCCCTTTGACTTATCGCGCCGCACGAAGTGGAAATACGCCGGATTTCATTTTCGATAGCCCAATCCAAAGTATGCATCATCGAAAGGTTTTTTCTGGACTCCATGCAAAATTTCGTATAACCGTGAATATCAAGCATCGCGATATACAGATCGGAAATTTGCAGAGTCTTTTTTAAATCGCCGGCTTCCGGAAAAACCTTGTCCGGAATAACCAGCTCCTTCCAAAGTTTTTTGTGGGTATTGAATGAAATATTTGAGAAAAACCCCCAGTTCAGAGTTTTCAGAAGATTAAACGCCCTCATTACCACAGGATGGGTCCATTTGTCTTTCAACACAGGAGTTATCAATTCTCTTAATTTCGAGAAAGTTATTATTTCCTTCGCTATAATTTTCTCGTATAGGAAAGAAAAAAACTCGTGTTCCGTCATTCCGCTGTTATATTCACTTATTTCTTTCACAAATATCCTTCCGCATAAAAGTTTAATTATTATACTATAAATACCAAAAAAATAATAGTGATTATTACGCTTTTCGTATATTATCAACAAAGATAAATAAAAAATTATAGTTGTAGGGCTTGTTTTTTTGGGGTATATTAATAGTATGGAAACCGCCGCTAATCTGAACAATTCTGGCATCGCATTGACCGAGGCAAACCGCCCGTTTGAGGCAATCCCCCTGTTCCGCGAGGCGTTGTCTTTAGAGCCGGAAAACCCCCTGCTTTGGTTGAATTTGGGCATTGCCCAGCAAAAAACCGGCGAATATAACGAGGCGATTGACAGTTTCCACCGAGCTGTATTTATAGAAGACAGCCTTGCCGAAGCATGGTTTTCCATGGGCATTATCTATTACGAATTAAAGGAATTTGTCTTGGCGGAAGAATGTTATCAGTCCGCCTTGTCCCACTGCGAGGACGATCCTAAAATCTGGAACAATCTTGGGGTTTTGTACTTTAATTCGACAAGTTACGAAGACGCCAGAAATTGTTTTGAAAAAGCGGTCAGCCTGTTTCCCCGGTATTACGATGCCCTGATTAACCTGCGGGATACGTGCAGAGAGCTTAGCGATTTCCGGGCCGCCGCCGAATTCGAGCGAATTATTTCCGGCATGGACGCTGAAAAAAAACTGGAAAAATTATAAAAAATGAGAATTTTTTACGCGGCTGAGCTTGTGGGCAAAGCCGGAGTTTACGCTTTTAAAAAAGCCCTGCATGAAATAAAAAGCCGCTATCCTTATGATTTTTTGATTGCCTGCGCCGACGGGGCAACAGGCGGCAATGGTCTTGGGCGCAGTCATGCCGCCTACATTCACAAACTTGGCGCAAATGTAATAACCCTTGGAGAATGTTGTTTCTACAAAAAAGACCTTGCCGAAGATATGGAAAAAACACCCTATGTTCTGCGCCCCGAAAATATAAGCATTGAGGCCCCCGGCATAGGAGCGAGAGTTTATAAAACCGAAAATGAAAAAATCGCCGTAGCCGTTCTTTTGGGACAGAACGGTTTTAACCGTCTTCACTCCAACAGCCCCTTCACTGCCCTGCCCTCTTTGCTTGAACGGCTTAAAAAACAAACTCCCTATGTAATTGTAGATTTTCATGCGCAGGCAACTGCCGAGAAAAAGACGCTCTTCTATGCTGCCGACGGGAATTGTTCGGCGGTTATAGGTTCGCACACAAAAGTACAAACCGCCGATGAAACAATACTCCCCGGCGGAACAGCCGTCATCACCGACGCCGGAAGGACGGGTAGCATTCAGTCTGTCGGCGGCTGTGAGATAAATTCGCGGATTAAGGAATATCTTACAGGTATTCCCGACTGGACACGCGAAGCATGGGATCAGCCGGAACTGCAGGGAGTTTATCTTGACATTGGCAAAGACGGCAAAGCGCTTTCGATTGAGAGGGTACGGATTGCGGTGGAAGCGCCTGAATAAATTTCAGTGAACAGTGAACAGTGAACAGTTAATAGTAGAAAAATGTATGCCTGATGATTGGTTGACTTTGCCGTCAAAATAGCTAAAGCCCTAGGGGTATCTGTTGAGTATTTGGTAACAGGCAAGGACAGCAAAAAAGACCGCCCTCTATCCTCTTTGCACAGCAACATACAGGAAATCGCGCTGGTTTCCGAACGCTTAAC
>JAIRUC010000248.1 GCA_031254615.1 Treponema sp.
TTTTTTTAATATTCTTTTGAGTTCCTTTATTTCATAAGACTCATGTCTGTTTATTACAATATCAAAATATTCATTATCAAACGGAATTTCACTGTCAGTTTTTATTTGTTTTAACAGAAACCCTTTTTCTTTCAATCTTTTTTCCGCAATAGGTATATTTGGTTCATAGCCTTCTGTTGCGCATACATTTTTTGGTAAATTTGTTAATGAGCAAAGAAACTCCCCGCCGCCAGTCCCCATATCCAGCAAACTTTCTTTTCCGTTAAAATTGGTTTCTAAAATATTTTTATAATTCCATGGCAGTTTATCTTCTATCATCCGTCCGTCTAAATATGAAAAATCCCATCCGGAAAAATGAGCGTTGTATTCATTTGTTAGATATTCATATAAGTTGTTCATTATATATCTCCAGTGCTTTTATAATATTATATTATGTTTGTTCTGTCATTATTTCCGTGAGAAATGAAGAGGTGACAAAAATAAAAAAGGGAACCCGCACTACACGAGTTCCCTTTACAAATCAATCTAACAAAACTACGCTTCTAAAATCAACAAAGTCCGAGGATCGAGCTTCATCGCTTTTGATTTTGAGACAACGGAATCTCTGTCTTTTGATATTGAAAGTTCAACGTGATCCGATTTGGGCTGGAGTATTATTACAACATCGATAGAACCGGTAAAGCCGCTTAATACCAAGGGAATGTTCTCTTTGTCGAATTGGTTTCCTTCGTCTTTTACGGAGCAGCTGTACCAGACGCTGATACCAAGCTCTGTCGCGAAAGTTTTAAAATCGGCGACGCTTTTTTTGTCTGTGCGGGCAAAATCAAAACCGTCAATAATGATTGAGTCGGCTTTGAAGCCGCCTTCGACAATCATTGCCCGCAGGCTTTTGATGATCTGGTCGTTGGATATTCCATCCTGGTTAAATGTCATAAGAACCCGGTTTTTTACCAAATCGTTTTTTATTTCGGCGGCGTTTTCAAGATTTTTTTTGCTGATGAACTCGTTGAATATGTCTTCGTACCAAACCGGGACATACTGGGTGTGCTGTGAGAAAGAAACGTGAATTACCTTTTTCCCCTGCAGCAGTTTGTCCAGCGCAAGCTGTACCAGTACCGAGGTTTTTCCGACGCCGGTGGGAGACGCGATAACGCCGATTTCTCCGGGTTTTAGGCCGCCGTGAATGGATTGTTCAAAAATACGGATAGGACTTCTCTGTATAAGTTCGCTTAATATCATGTTATTTCTCCTTCCTTTTTTTGGCTTCCGCTTCTTTGATTAACGCTTCCGAAACGCTTTGCGGGACTTTTGAGTATTTTTCAAATTCCATCGTAAACTCCGCCTTGCCCTGCGTAAGAGAGCGTAAAATTGTGGAGTAACCGAACATCTCGCTTAACGGGACTTCGGCTTCGACACGGGAGAAAAGCCCGTCTTCGACAGACGATACAATTATACCACGCCTTTGGTTGATCGAGCCAAAAATGTTTCCCTGGAATTCCGTGGGGCCTTCCACCGCCACTTTCATAATCGGTTCCAGAATGACGGGCTTTGCTTTGTTGTACGCTTCACGGAAGGCGCCGATTGCCGCCTGCTGGAAGGCAATGTCCGATGAGTCTACCGGGTGGCTTGCGCCGTCGTTAATTACACAGCGGATATTTACAATCGGGAATCCGATCAGGCTGCCTTTTTTAACCGCCTCTTTGAATCCCTTGTCGCAGCTTGGCACATATTCGGATGGAATCGCTCCGCCCTTGATCATGTCTACAAATTCGTAGTCGCCTTCCGGGTATGCTTCCATGTAACCGGCGACACGTCCGTACTGGCCGGAGCCGCCTGTTTGTTTTTTGTGCGTGTAATTGAATTCCGCTTTTTGCGTGATCGTCTCACGGTAAGCGACCTGCGGCATACCTGTCTCGACTTCGCACTTGTATTCGCGGCGCATCCTTTCGATATAAACTTCCAAGTGAAGCTCGCCCATTCCCCTGATGATCGTCTGATTTGATTCCGAGTCAACATAAGTCTGAAAGGTTGGGTCTTCTTTGGTAAAGCGGTTCAGCGCCTTTGCCATCTGGTCGGCGCTTTTTTTGTCTTTGGGATTTACCGCAAGAGAGATAACCGGGTTCGGAACATACATCGAAGTCATCGCGTAGTTGAGGTTTCCGCCGCAGAAAGTGTCGCCTGACGCGCACTCAATTCCGAACAGAGCGACAATGTCGCCGGGGTCGCCTTCGTTAATGTCTTCCATGCTGTCGGCGTGCATACGCACCAAACGCCCTACCTTGAATTTTTTGCGGGCGCGCGTATTCACAAGCTCGTCGCCTTTTTTCAACTTGCCCTGATAAATGCGCACATATGTAAGCTGCCCGTACTGGCCGTCTTCAAGTTTGAAGCCCAGGGCGACTGTGGGATTTTTTTCGTTGGAATCAAGCTGAACTTTGGTTTCGTTATTATCAAGATCAAGGGCGAAGTTTTTTACTTCCGTAGGATTGGGAAGATAATAATTTACCGCGTCCAACAGCGGCTGAATGCCTTTGAACTTGTAAGCCGAACCGAGCATTACAGGCACGAATTTTTCGGCAAGCGTACCTTTGCGGATCGCCGCTTGGATCATGTCTTCCGGGATTGCCTCGCCGTTGAGGGCTTTTTCCATAAGCTCGTCGGAGAAGTC
>JAIRUC010000289.1 GCA_031254615.1 Treponema sp.
TCCGGAATATCAAGTTCCACCATATACTCAACCCATTGGCGGTTCATCTTTTCCACGCTGATTACGCTTGCGTCAAACAAATTGGTCTCGCCGATAAACCGCGCGACAAAATCCGCCGCCGGGCTTTCGTAAATTTCCTGCGGCGTGCCGATTTGCAAAATGTCACCCTGATTCATAACCGCGAGCCTGTCGGAAACTGAAAGCGCTTCCTGTTGATCGTGCGTAACATAAATAAATGTTATGCCGATTTTATCGTGGATTGTGTCAAGTTCGATTAACATATGCTGGCGCAATTTTGCGTCTAACGCGGAAAGCGGTTCGTCCAGCAGAAGTACGCGCGGTTCGTTAATCAGAGCGCGGGCGATTGCTACACGCTGTTTTTGTCCGCCGGAAAGCTGGTTTGGCTTTTTGTGCGCGTGAGACTCAAGCTGTACCAGATGCAGGTATTCATTGACCTTGCTTTTTACATCAGCGGAAGACGCTCTTTTCAGCCTTAACGAAAAAGCCACGTTTTCAAAAACCGTTAGATGAGGAAAAAGCGAATAGTTTTGAAATACCGTATTTGTCTGACGCCGGTTTGGAGGCACGGAAAGCACGTCGTTACCGTCGAGGGTAAGTTCCCCGCTGTCGGGATTTTCAAAACCGGCAATTATCCGTAGAAGGGTGGTTTTCCCGCACCCGGACGGCCCAAGCAAGGAGAAAAATTCCCCTTTTTTTATTTCCAGACTCACATTATTAAGAGCCCTAAAATCACCAAAAGATTTGCTTATACCTTTGATGACAACATCACTGCCTTTCAACCTGTTTCTTCCAGCCTCCCTTCAGGAGCGATGCCGCCGGGCTTTACGGCGCGGCACTTTCCCATGCCGTCCATTAAAAAATAATACTAGAATACAATGCTGATTTTTGGAGATATTGTCAATAGATTTTAATAAAATTAAAATTCAATCTTCCACAGGAACAGCCCCTGCGGGGGCAGGGTGGGGCCGGCCAGATTGCGTTGGCCTGAGGTGATTATTTCCTGTAATTTTTCGGGCGGCGCGCCTTTTTCTTCGTAGTGCAGAAAGGTGCCGGCGATGGAGCGTACCATTTTGCGCATAAAGGCGTTGGCGCGTATTTCGAAAATCAAACGGTTTCCTTCTATAAAAAAGCGGGCGCAGTAGATATACCTGTTTGGTGATTTTCCCAAGACAATCGCGCTGTCTCCTGCGCCGGCAAAAATTGAGCAGTCTGTTTCCCCAAGAAGCAGCCTGCCGTAGGCATTAAGGGTTTCTATTTGCGGAAAACGCCATAGCTGCAAATTGTAGCGGCTTTCGTGGGGAAGGGCAGGGCGGCCGCAGATAAAGTGATAGCGGTAAGTACGCGAACGGGCGCTGAAACGGGCGTGAAATTCAGGGGTTATTTCGCAGGCTTCAAGAATACGGATATCCTGCGGAAGGAGCGTGTTAAGGGCAGGGACAAATTTTTCCGCGGGAATGCTGTCTATGTTTGTAAGAAAATTGGCGGCTTGCCCTGCCGCGTGAACGCCCGTGTCCGTTCTTCCCGAACCTGTAAGGGGAACGGCCTGTCCGTGTATTTTTTCAAGCGCTTTTTCAATTTCGCCCTGAACAGTTCTTGCCGCATACGGGCTTGTGTCCTGCCTCTGCCAGCCTGAAAAATCCGTGCCGTCATACGCAATTAAAAGTTTGATATTTCTGCCGTCAGGCTTCATTTTCGGAAAGGTTTTGGTTGATGGTGTCATAAAGTTGTCTTGCGTGTTCAAGAAACGCGCCCGGTTTATCCTTGGACGCTTTCCCCATGCCGAAAAGTTTGGCTATTGTCCTTCGCGCGTCTTCAAGCGACAATTTTCGCTCCGCTTCATTGCTGGCCGCCCCGTACTTAAAGCGAAGATAGGCGCACATATACAACATTCCTTCGTAAGCATAATTTTTATCGGTATCGGGGCCAAAGGCTTTCATTGCGGAAAGCGTCTCTTTTCCCTTTTGTTCACGGGCAAGCGCTTCGTTGTAAAGATACTCGGCTTTTTTTCTGAATAGAAGTGCAAGCCAGTCATAATGTTGACCGGGAAATTTTTTATCAAGTTCGTCCAAAAGCCATGCACAGCGTATAGAGGCAAGCCCCTGTTTTATTGTAGGAGAGACCTGTTTGTTGTAATAATCATAACAGCGCAATGTAAGATACTGTGAAGCCGCACCTTCCATCAAAGTACGGTTTTCCTCAAAATCGGCAAACGGGAAAATAAGACGAGTTTCCTCTTTTCGCCGCACCATGTCATCCTTTGCTTTTATCCTGTTTTCATTTGGAAGCAGTGAGAAGTCGTTTTCCATTGATGAAAACCAGCACTCCGGACATACGATAGACTGATACACAAGAGGGAATATTTCTCCGTATTTTGCCGACGGTTCGTAAAGCCTGTGGAGCTCGTCAGTCAGCGCTCCGGCAATCAGTCTGCCGCTGCCGGAAAGCAGTTCTTCCTTGTGAAATACCGTACCGCAAGCCGGACATTGATATTCTTTTTTAGATTGAAATGTAGTTTTTAAATCGCGGTCTTCTTTTACAACTTTTTTCGCAAACCTCATTCCCATTTTATAATTTCTCCAAAATAACCACTGCGATCGCGCTGTCCCTTTCATGCGTAAGGGAAATATGCGCCCTGTCGGCCCCGGAAATTTCAAGCGCCTTTTGCGCTGTTTTAAAAAGTTTTATTTCCGGCCTGCCGTTTTCTTTGTTAATTACCATAATATCTTTTAATTCGATGTTGGACAGCCCCGTGCCAAGCGCTTTGCCAAACGCCTCTTTCGCCGCGAACCTTGCCGCGAGAGACAGGGCGCCGCCGTTTCCGCGCGAAGATACATAGGCGATTTCGTCTTGATGAAAATATCTTTCCATAATTTTTTGATCCGCAATCCATCGTTCCATGCGTTTTACATAAACTGCGTCAATTCCAATACCGGTTATCATAAATCATCGGCCTCGTCAGCTTCATTGTCGATTTGCAAATCTCTGGCTATTTGCCGGATTGTTCCCCGGTATTCGACCATTTTGTTTCCGTATATAACAATAAACGGGTCGTTGTTTATAATGTTTATCATAACAGAAAAGTTTTCGTACCGTCCGCCAAGATCGATTGTTCCCGTATTAATTTCGCGTAACGCTTCAATAATGCTTCTGGGGCCTTCGGCGGTAACCGAGGCAGGAATGGCCAACTGGCTTGTCATTTCAAATCCTTCCGCTATAGACCCGCGAAAAGAAGGCGATATGCTGACGCTTCGGCTTATTTTATTTTCAAGTCTGATGTGAATATCTACAGGATCAACCGTTATTTCAAGAGGCTCTATGCCAAGAGCGCTTCCTTTTTTACGCACTTGTATCGGAATCCTGTACGAATCTTC
>JAIRUC010000030.1 GCA_031254615.1 Treponema sp.
TGTTATGCGCATATTTATCGTCATGCGGGTTTGCGAATCTTTGTCCAATTGAAATAACAATTGAACCGGACGCCGCAAATTCGCTGTTAGCTGAAGCGAATACTCCCGTAATACTCAAATTCAATACGAAGATGGAAAAGAACGACGCCGAGGGGATTCTGCAGGTTAGTTCCGATTCGGGTGTAGTGAAGGGAGACCGCTTTTGGGAAGGAAACAATCTTTACTTTGTACCGGCCTCGGGATGGACTGCCGGAGTCCGCTACACTTTAAGCCTTTCGGGAACAATGCTGGCGGTCGACGGCAGGGAACTTCGGCTTGAACATTTTGTTTCGTTTTACGCAATCAACAAAAATGCACCGCCGTTTTTGGAAGAGCACGTTCCAGCCGATGGCGTGTCACTCGGAATAAATGATATTTCTTTTGAGTTTCGATTTTCATGTCCGATGAACAGGCTTTCGGTTGAATCGGCTTTGACGATTGACGGAATCGGAAACAAAATTTTTGAATGGTCAGATAACGATAAAACGCTGAAAGTTATCCCTGACAGTAAGCTTTCCGCGTTGACTCTTTACAGGTGGAATTTACAGGACAGTGCGAAAAGCGCTGACGGAGTTCCGCTGGCAAAAGCTTATTCCTCGCATTTTACAACAGACCTTGATAAAACCCTGCCGCAGGCAGAAAAAATCTATCCTGTGCTGAATATCGGCGGCCAATGGTTTCCGATCGGAGCGGATATTGAAACAGGCTTGATGTCAGGGCACGGAATTGCGATAGCGTTTAACAAACCAATGGGAGAAAACGCGCTTACTTCACTGCGTTTTGAACCTTCTCTTACGGGCAGGGCGGAATTTCTTTCTGAAAAAAGCATTGTTTATATATTTACAAGAGATCCCGAACCGGAAAAAACATACACATTAATTGTTTCGGGCGGCACAACTGACAGCAGCGGATTAAAAATCGGCGATGATTATAAAATCAATTTTACTCCCGACATTCCGTATTTGAATGTATTATCGCTTTCTGCGGACGGCAGCTCTTTGATCATAGATGAATCTTCTCCATACGGTGTTTTGTCTGTTCCGGTTGATCCCGTAACAGGGAAAATATTTTTAAATATTAGATTTTCTCTGACATTTAACAATGAGGAAAAACAAAATAACGCGCTAAAAATAAATCTTAACGCGTTTTTTCCAAGGACACTCACGTCTGCCGCCCTTCAGGATGTCAAATGGGTCTCTGATGATTTTTTACAAATGTGCTGGGAGGGACTCAAAGCCGGCGACGAAGAACCCCATTTTTACAAACTGACAATTCCCGGTGGCAAAGGCGGAATTACCGCCGCTGACGGAGTTTATATGAAGGAAGATTTCATCGTTTATCTGGAGGCGGTAAAATGAAAAAATTATTCTGGTTCTTTTTAATTGTCAGCGCATTTTTGTCATGCGACATATTAAGGTCTTCTCCTTTTGAAGTTACATCGTGGAGTCCGGGAGAGGGCTATCATTCAAACCCGGAAAATTTAACTGTTTCTCTGAGTTTTTCTCTTGAGCCTGACAGGGACAGTGTTGAACGCCGTTTTTCGCTGAGCGGCGATAACGGCCGTGTAAAAGGAAATTTTCTTTGGGAAGGCAGAAAGGTAACCTTTGTTCCGTTAACGCCGTTTGAAAAAAATAACGATTACAATTTGTCGCTTTCTTCAGAAGCGCATGATACCGGCGGCCTTTCGATGGACGCGGCTTTTGAACGCGGTTTTACAACAAGACCGGGCACACAGCGGCCTTTTTTGCTTTCCTTTTTCCCTTCGATGTATGAGGAAATTGACGATTTAAGAACGGAAGTACGGCTCGTTTTTTCATTACCTGTATCGTTAAGCGAGTTATACGACAATGTTTCTTTTAACCCTTCAATGACGGGAAGCTGGCAGTTGGAAGAGGACGGCAAACTGGCGGTTTTTACGCCTTCTGTACCGTGGACAAAAAATAAGCGTTATGAAATTCGTTATTCAACATCATTGACAGATAACAACGGAATGAATATAGGAAATGATTTTAAAAGCGTCTTCATCACAGGGACCGACAAAGAAATACCCGTTCTTTTACAGGCAAACCGGATTACAAAAGACGACAGTTTTATTCCGCTTGAGCCTGATACGACGGGCTTTACCGGCGCGGCGGAACAATTTACGGAAAACCCCGGCTGGGAAAAAGAAGACCGGTTTTTGCTGGTTTTTTCAAAACCTGTGGACGCTGTATCGGTGAAAAACTGCCTGAATGTTGAAAACGCTCCGTCTCTTTCTATGGAGACAATTCCCGGTTACAATACCGAATTCGTTTTTTACTTTGAAACTACGCCTGTATATGAAAGCAGTTTTAATCTGAAAATAAAATCCGGCATTAAGGACGGCGCGGGAAATGAAAGCAAGGATGAATATCTTTACAGGATACTCGCCAACGGAGAATTTTCAAAACCGCCAATCCTTTTGGGAATCAGGATGCCGATGTCACCGCAGGATAATACCGGCGGCAATCTTGTCTGTTTTGAAACAGGTGATATTTTTAAATATATTCCCATAACAGATGAAAATTATCCGTCGGGAAGCAGTGTAAAAACATGGATTGAATTGTATTTCATCACAGCGCAAGGGGCGTTAATCGACATTTTTTCCGTAATGGAACTTTTTCGTATCGAAACCAGTAACAACATACTGACTTTTTCCCCGCGTCAGATAAAAACTGAAAACTTTACGATTAACGAACCGCAGGCCGGCTGGGAAAATTTTGAACGCATCGAAATTACGGGAAATTTAACTAATTCAATTAACTTTGGAGTTGTTAGCTTTCAGATTAACTCCGGGCTTAAAGACAGTTTGGGTAATAAAAACGAAAAATTATTCAGAATTTCGGTGGTAAAGTAGGCAAAAATGAACGGATTAATCAATCTTTTTATACGCCGCCCGGTAACCGTTGTTATGATTCTGGCGGCTGTTATTATTGCGGCGATTTTTTCTCTTTTTTCCATGCCGGTTAACAGACTGCCGGATTTTTCCGTGCCAAGAGTAATGGTGGAAACCGTGTATTCCGGCATGGCGGCTGACGAAGTCAGAAGCTTTGTTACCATTCCTCTTGAAGACGGCCTGTCCCCGATAAAGGGGCTTGAACGGCTGCGGAGTATTTCGCGTGACAACCGTTCGATTATCAGCCTTGATTTTCGCTGGGGTATTGACCCGATGGCGGCTTCGGTTCTTGTCCGCGAAGCTGTGGACGCGGTATATCCGTCGTTGCCCGAAGGCGTGCGCAAACCGGCAGTATTGTCGGGGGAGGCCGCCAACGAACCGCACGCGGTAATTGCGGTTAAATCGCATAACGGAAATGCCCAGTTTGAGCGTAAATTGGCTGAATACGAACTGCGCGCCCGTTTAAGAAGAATCGACGGTGCCGGCTCTGTCGTGCTTGTCGGCGGAGAAGTAACGGAAGAGCGTCTTTCTCTGGATGTGCCGAAGCTATCCGCACTCGGTCTTGCCCCTACGGAGTTTGCCGGGCTTCTTTCGCGTGAAACCGCCGACATCCCGGCGGGAAATGCCCGTGACGGAAATATGGAGCTTGTTATTACCGCGTCCGGCAGGCCGGATTCAACATCGGAGCTTTC
>JAIRUC010000117.1 GCA_031254615.1 Treponema sp.
CCCCAAAACCAAAATTCGCCGCAACATTAAAACAATTGCCAAACCATCAAAAAAACAAGATAATCTAAAAATGATAAAAAACATATTCCTGGACGCGGGCGGAGTAATTCTCGACGAAACAGACTTTGAAGAAAATTCCTCAAAAATTATAACCAACATAATAAAAAACTATACCGGCAAATATGCAATCAAAAATTACTGGAATGATGTGGATGAAGCTGTTTATCGCTTTGTTTCCAAAGTATACGATTATATTCTGTATAAAAACATAAAGAACATTGATGATTTTAAAAAAGCAAAAACTCAATATAAAAACGAACTAAAAAATACACCTGCAAAATTTGAATTTATGGACGGATTACAGATATTTTTGGAAACATTTTCAAAACATTACAAAATAGGAATCTTAGGACAATACGGAAAAGATTTTAAGCAGTTTTTGGAAGACAAAGATGTGTTAAAATATTTTACATTCACCGAAATGCAGGATGATTACAAAATCACAAAACCTGACCCAAGATATTTTGAAGCGATACTGGAAAAATGCAAATGCAAACCGGAAGAAAGCATAATGACAGGGGATAGAATAGACAAAGACATAATACCCGCGAAAGCAATCGGGATGAAAACCATAAGGATAAAAACCGGGATACATAAAAATCAGGAACCAAGGATTCCGGAAGAGATGCCTGACTTAACAGTAGAAAAAATAAATGAGATAAAATTGGAAACAATAAAAGCAATGATTTAACCGCACTTAATGGGTCTGTAAGCGTTAAGTGCAATAGTCTTGACATTTGTTTATAAAAATTAATAAAATCAGTTTAAATGATAAAGAAAACATTTTTTTGCGTAATCATTATATTTTTTATTCTCTCTGAAGCGGTATACGCCGATGAATACAGGTGGGATTTAATCAATGCCTTGGTTGGAAACGACTTAGAAACAACAGAAAATATTTTAAAAACTAACATAACTACGATGTCAGTAACAGACAAAAGACTTGTAATGAATTTAGCGTTAAATTATTCTTCCGGAGAAAATACATTAAAAGCATGTGAATTATTATTAAAATATAATATCCGTCCGAACGCATTTGATTTGTATACTGCAATCGACAGAAACCGCCAAAACAATACCATTCAATTTTTATTACAGAATGGAGCGGTTCCCAACGGGGAAATATTGCTTTTAACAATGGAGAAGCAGAGATTTGATCTTGCAAAGCAATTTATTGAGGCAGGTATTGATGTTAATTATCAATATCCCTTGTCAAAAAATTATGCAGATGGCATGACGCCGCTTTTATATGCTTCAAAATGGGAAAATTTTGAAATGGTACAATTATTAGTGGAGCATGGCGCAAAAATTAATATACAGACTGTTAACGGAGATACGGCATTATCATTAGCCCGAAAAAATAATAATGATACAATTTACGATTATTTGGTGGAACATGGTGCATCCGAACTTGGTAATAATATACCATTACAAAACAATGGCATTTCAGGCCTATGGAATAATAATGGAGCAATTAGTTTTCAAAGAGGAACATACAGGCTATTCAGCGGAACAATGGAAATTCAATTTTTAGGAAACACAAATTCCGGCTATATAAAATATACAGGAAACGGAAAATCAAATAATGGAATTTATAAAATAGAAGGAAATAATTTATCAATATTTATGGAAAATCGTACATTTGTGTATAAGATAGATTCAAATATATCTTTTTCCGGAAACGGAGAAACGTGGGTAAGAATTGGAAACTAATGTAAGACAATTACAAAATAGCCTGTTCGTTTCGGTTTTTCTGCATTGATAACCCCATTTTTCCCCGAATTTTCCTTACAAAAAAACATTTTTGGATTAGATTTTACGAGGCAACACGGCTACTTGCTTTTAACCGTATTTTTACATTAAGATAAACATAGAGGTTTACAGTGCTAAAACGATGGATTTCCCTGTTATTATTACTGGGTTTAAATATTAGCGCCATTTTTGGGCAGGAAATAATTACCGCAGAGAAGTATTTGGAAATGGTATCGGAAACATACGGTACAATCAGAGACTACGAAGCAAACATTACAATACGTTCGGGAAATACGGAAATGACCGGGACCGTAAGCCATTTAATGCCGGCATTTTTACGCATTGATTTTACAAGGCCGGCGGATCAGGTTATTGTGTTTAACGGCGAATTGCTTACGGTATACCTGCCGGAGTTCAGGGCTGTATTGAGTCAGAATGTCAACCAGAGCAGAAGGTCGGCGGGATTGGCAACCGCGCAGGGGCTTACCATGTTAAGGCGCAATTATGTTCCTTCTTTTGTTACCGGTCCGAACCCGGAACCGCTGGAAAGCAATTCCAGAGAGAGAGTTGTAAAATTGCGCCTAACAAGGCGTTCAATCTCGGAAGGGTTCAGAGAAATTATTTTAAGCATCAATGCTGATACAAAATTAATCCGGCGGATGGAAGGCAGGACTATAGCGGATGGCGAGCTGCGATTTGATTTTACCAACATCAAGCTTAATCAGGGAATTCCCGAACTGCGTTTTTTTTACGATTCTCCTGCCTCGGCAAATATATACCCCAATTTTTTATTTAGGGATTCTGATTAAGGAGCGTGAGGAAAAATGGAATCTCTTGGTGAAAAATTAAAAATCGCCCGCACGGAAAAGGGTCTTAGTTTTGATCAAATCTGCCGGGATACAAATATTTCCCTTCGCTATCTGGAAGCGCTTGAAACCGAAAACTTCGGCGTTTTCCCCGGCGAACCGTACGTTCTCGGTTTTTTAAAAAATTACGGTGCGTATCTTGATCTTGATGTTCAAAAATTAATCTCGCTTTACAGGGCGCTGAGAATTCAGGAACAGCCCATTCCGGTAGAACAGCTTTTAAAGCATCGATCAAAGCCTCCAAAATTTTTATTACCGGCAGCTGTAATCCTTCTTGCCATAGGTGCGGTTGGTTTCGGTATCTACTACTTGATTACAAACAGGCAGCAGAAGGTTATAGAAAATGTGCCCGTAACGCGTACCCCGACCGAATATGTAATGGAAGGCAATTTTATGGAACGGCGGCTTTACAAAAATGATTCGCTTTTGGTCCCGTCCGGAACAGATATTTACAAATTGGAACTTTCCAATCTGGGAGAAGTAGTAACAATTAATACACCGGTAGGCCCGGTAATCCTTGATTTAAGCCAGGATGCCAGTGTGGACCTGAACAACGACGGTATTCCTGAGTTGCGCATAACAGTAGCGGATTTTGCAAAAAACAATACCGACATGGGAGCCTTGCTCTACTTCTACATGACAGACTCTGTTGCGTTATACGACGCGGCCGCCGGAGCCGAACAGGATATTCCATATATACCAAATACGGTAAGCTCTGTCAGCACCACATTGATTCCGTCTTCACCAAGCGCATATCCTTTTACTTTACAGGTTAATTTTCAGGGCTATTGTATGTTCCGCTGGGAAATTCTTAACGAACGCGATCGCAGGGATAAAAACCAGCGCTATTTTCAGCGCGCGGAAGACTTGAACATTCAGGCGCAAAACGGTATCCGTATCTGGGTGTCAAATGCGCAGGCAGCAAAGTTTCAGGTCATTGGCGGCGGACGCAGCGTACCTGTAGAAATCGGTACTGCAGGTGAAGTTGTTGTTTCCGATTTCCGCTGGGTCAGGGACGAAGACAGCCGCTACCGGCTGGTTCTTATAAGACTGGAAACAGGCAGTTGACAACCCTTGCGTTATTTTCTTGATCCGTTCGGTTGTGTAAAAAATCAGGTTGACGCAGAAAACATGATGTCCTATCTTAATAAGGCGGGGTGGGAAAGTGCACAGGCAGCAGACGCGGATATAATCATCGTTAATTCATGCGGTTTTATCGAAAGCGCAAAACAGGAATCCATAAACGCCGTTCTTGAATGGCGTAAACTCTACCCAAAGAAAAGAATACTCCTTGCCGGCTGTCTTGCACAGCGTTATGCGAAAGAACTTGCCGAAACATTAACGGAAGCGGACGGTTTTTTCGGAATAGAAAACATTGCGGACATTACAAGCGCAGTTTCAAAATTAGTCAATGCAA
>JAIRUC010000214.1 GCA_031254615.1 Treponema sp.
AAATAACAGTAATTAACCTTAAACCAAAATGAATATGAACTTATCTTTTTTGAAAGTTTTGGAAATGGAAATATTTAGTGTACTTTTGCGGGTCGAAATTTTTAATGGTATTTATAATTTTAAACATTTAATAAAATGGCACATGTAGTTAGAGAACTGCCGGTTTTGACCGGAAAGGCTGCAAGAGATTTTTATAAACAGGCAGCAAAGGCTAAAGTAAGTAAAAGCAAAGAAGAAGTTCAGGAAGGTTTCCATAGAACAGTTGCTTTTTTGAAAGAACAAGGGTTCTTACATCCAAATTATACATGGAAACCATGAAAATAAATTTGGAACGGGATTGTGAAATGTTCATTCTTTCCGAAGAGCAGAATATGACGGATTTTGATTGTGGCGACGAAGATTTGAATGACTTTTTTAATCGCGAAGCGCTATTATATAAGCGTCAAATGCTGGCTGAAACATATTTTTTCCGTCTCAAATGCAGCGGAACAATAGTTTGTGCATTTTCCATTTCGGCAAGCAGCATTAAAACTGCAGATTTGCCTGCCAACAGGAGCAGAAAGGTAAAAGACCTTATTCCGAGAGAAAAAACCTTGAAAGCATACCCCGGTATTCTTGTCGGTCGTCTGGGAGTTGCGACGGAATTTAACGGACAGGGCACAGGCTCGCAGTTGATGGATTTTATTAAAGACTTTTGTCTTGTCAGTCTTCCCAGTTTTGTCAGGTATCTTTTGGTAGATGCCTATAATAAGCCTGAAATTATTCGGTTTTATCAGAAAAATTATTTTATAACAGTCTATTCTACCGAAGAACAGGAAAAGAGTTCGTACAGGCAAGCGCCAGCCGGTAGCCTTCGTACGAGATATATGTTTTACGATATGACTAACTGGCGCGATAAGACAATGCCCTGAAATCCCTGTCCGTTGCGGATTAAAACGTGTAAACCAAATCATCAAAAAGGTTTACGCGTTTTTTTGTAAACAGGAACATCCCGCAGGGACGGCAATTGATAATATAACAAGCGATTCATAGTGAAATTCGTTCAGGCGGGACTTTTTTTAAAAAACGTCATTGCGAGGGCTTGCCCGAAACCCGCAGGGTTCGCCGCAGGCAACCAATCCGGAAACAGGACCTGATGGATTGCTTCATTCCCCGCAATGACGGCGTACAAGTTCCGCAGGGGCGGCAACAGATCATATTGCCTGTATGTCCATGAATCCGTTCAGGCGGGACTTTTTTCAAAAAAACAGTAAATTTGAAGAAATATATAAACAGTAATTAAAATGAACCCGAAAACGTCGAGATTAAAGGTGCAGCGTTGTACCCTGCAGGTACAGCGTTCGACCCCGAAAGGTCAAGTTTGATCCTGAAGGGTACGGCGACGAACCTGACAGGTACGGCGACGAACCCGACAGGTACAGCGTTCGACCCCGAAAGGTCAGGTCTGACCCTGAAGGGTACGGCGACGAACCTTAAAGGAGCAGCGTTGAACCTTAAACCTCGACAAAAGCAATAAAAATCAATAAAAACCAACCAAAAATCACAATCATGGAAGATAAAATGAAAAAAATGGATGAAGAAATCAAATCACTGGCGCTTTCATCGGGCTATTCGGAAGAAGAAGCGCAAAGAATGCTGGATGATTTGAAGAACGGCACAGACAGCGGCCATTATCACGGCGGCGAAATACAGCACGTGCCGCTCGTGCCGCACGGACAGAAAGTGCTGCTGGAGCATGACTGCCTTCAGGAAATGTTTGATGATCTGGAAGAGGTGCTGGAACATCTTTTGAGTCATACGCCCGACATGTCGCTCTCATTGACGGAACGGCTGAGTATGAGGGGCAGCGGCGTGCGCCGGTATGGATTTATTGAAAAAGTGAGCGACATAGCGCCCTCGCGCCCTGATCTGGCGCCGGGCTTTTTCGATCTGGAGTATCTGAAAGATCTGACGGAACAGATTGCCGTTTTGCGCAATATACGCGGCATGGTGCAGCAGATAGACCGCGTTGCCAACGATGCGCTGCTGGTGACGGGCGACGAAGCGTTCCGCGTGGCGCTGATGTACTACAACTCGGTTCGCGACGCTGCACGCCGCCGCGTTCCGGGCGCCGAAGCGATATTCCGCATACTGGAACTGTTTTTCCGTCGCGGGCGGCGGATCGACCGGGAACCGACGGTTCCCGAAACGGAAAGCGACGTGGATGCCCTGCTCCACCGCCGAAAGGAAGGACGCATAGTGATCGAAAACGAGGCCGACCGCGTGATTGCCGGAAAACATACCGTGATCGACCAGACGCATACCGCAAAGGGTAATTTCAAGGAAACGGAAGAAGGAGAAATTGAAGCATAGGAAACCATGAACAAACGGATGCAAAATGACGGAGCGGGGGCATGTCCCGTTAGGGACAGAATATTGGTAGAAAACATAACACATCCCATAAATGTTGTCCCGTCAGGGACAATATGTATGGAAAATATTCCGTCCCTGACGGGACGGCGAATACACCGTGATGCCGTATCTTCTACCGGTATCAAATCCCTGACGGGATTAAATCCCCACCGTCGCGTCATTGGTAGCGGGGATTATAGAAATCTCACAGTGCAAAATGACGGAGCGGGGGCATGTCCCGTTAGGGACAGAATATTGGTAGAAAACATAACACATCCCAT
>JAIRUC010000259.1 GCA_031254615.1 Treponema sp.
TACCTTAACCAGGACGATCATATAGCGCATGACGCCCTGCTGTGTATAGGAACAGGAAAAGTCCGCACCGAAGAAAAACGAAAAAAATACTACGGAGATCAGTTTTATTTTAAAACAGGCGATGAAATGGCGGCCCTTTTTGGCGAATATCCGCAGGCAATTACAAATACAGTTTTTATTGCAAACAGATGTAATGCCGATATTCCCGAAATTTCGGTTAAGCAGCTGCCCGAATACCTGCCCGAATTTGTAATTCCCGCCGGCTTTGAATCGACAGATATGTATTTAAGACATCTCTCTGCTAAAGGACTTGAAGAGCGTTATGCAAAAGAAAAAGCAGCGAACGGAAACGAGTGGGCGGAAATTCAAAAAAAGGCGAATTTTGAGCTTGACACAATTATAAACATGGGGTTTACCGGTTATTTTTTGATTGTCTGGGATTTTATCAAATACGCGAGAGAACACGATATTCCGGTAGGTCCCGGCCGCGGATCGGGGGCAGGCTCCATTATCGCTTATGCGCTGCGTATAACAAACATCAACCCCTTAAAGTACAACCTTCTTTTTGAACGTTTTTTGAATCCCGACCGTATTTCCATGCCGGATTTTGACATTGATTTTGCGAATGACGGACGCGAAGAAGTAATAAATTATGTTACCGAAAAATACGGCAAGGAAAGGGTAGCCCAGATTATCACATTCGGTACGTTAGGCGCAAAAGCGGTCATAAAAGATGTTGCTCGTGTTCTGGGAATAGGGATTCCCGAATCGGAAATGATAACAAAGCTTATCCCAAGAAGCCCTACAATCACCCTGGATAAGGCGATAAAGGATGAGTCAAGACTTCAAGAGATGGAAAAAGAACCCCGTTTTGCCGAGCTTTTTCCCATTGCCCGTAAACTTGAAGGCCTTAACCGCCATTCAAGCATTCATGCGGCGGGGATTGTAATTGGAAAGACTCCCCTGATTGACTTTGTGCCGCTCTATCAGGAAAGGGAAGATTCAAAGAGCGAAAAGGCCGGAAGTATTGCGACCCAGTACAGCATGAATTTTCTTGAACCGTGCGGTCTTGTTAAAATGGACTTTTTGGGTCTTAAAACCCTTGATGTAATAAAACATTCGCAGGAATTAATTCGTCAGCGAAAGGGTAAATACTCTGATTTTGATATTGAAAATATACCGGAAGACGATAAGGCGACTTTTAAAATGTTAGGTGAAGGTAAAAGTTTTGCGGTCTTCCAGTTTGAGTCCAGCGGGATGCAGGATATTATAAAACAGACAAAACCTGCTTCTATCGGAGACCTTACAGCCCTTAATGCGATGTACCGTCCCGGTCCGATGCAGTATATCCCGCGTTTTGTTGAGGCAAAGAACGGAAAACAGGCAATCAGTTATCCCGATCCAAGCCTTGAGGTAGTGTTAAAAGAAACTTACGGCGTAATTGTTTATCAGGAACAAGTTATGCAGGTTGCCCGTATCATCGCGGGTTACAGTATGGGGCAGGCTGACCTTTTGCGCCGTGCTATGGGTAAAAAGAAAAAAGAAATTATCGCGAAAGAGAGAGTGCCTTTTATAGAAGGGGCGGTAAAGCAGGGATTCACCGAGAGAAAGGCAGGCGAAATTTACGATATACTCGCTCCGTTTGCAGGTTACGGTTTTAATAAAAGCCATTCCGCGGCATATTCGATCTTGGCGTATCAGACCGCTTATTTAAAAGCGAATTTTCCCGCTGAGTTTATGGCGGCTAACCTTACAAATGAAATTCACAGCGCCGATAAAAATAAACTTTCGGAGGGTATTTCCGAAGCGCGGCGGATGGGCATTGAAGTATATCCGCCAAGCGTAAATCACTCTGGCAAACTTTTTACCGTAGTTGATGGGCGGGTTGTTTACGGCTTTTTGGGAATAAAGGGCGTAGGAGACGCCTCTGCCGATGAAATTGTGCGCTGCAGGCAGGATGGCCCATATAAAAATTTCTTGGATTTTCTTGAAAGGGTAGACATTAAGGTTGTCGGAAAAAAAGTAATAGAGCTGCTTATTCAAACAGGCGCGTTCGATAGTTTTGGCATAACGCGTGAAACATTGACAGGTAACCTTGAGCGCGTGATTGAATATGCTCAGAACATGAAAGAAGACAGGCTGATAGGGCAGAGCAGTCTTTTTGACGATGTAGACGATGTAAAATATGCCGACTATGAGTTTGAGAATTTTGAGCCAATGAGCCGTGCCGAAAGACTGAACATGGAAAAACAGTTAATAGGTTTTTATTTTTCCGGCCACCCGATGGACGAGTACAGGGAAATTTGGCAGCGCGCCGTAAAAGTTAATCTTGCGGATACCGAAAACCTTAAAACCGGATATTGCATACTGGTTGGAATTATAAAAAATATAAAGACCATTGTTACAAGCAAGGGTTCCAAAATGTCATTTGCGACACTTGCGGATTTTAACGGAGAAATTGACGTTACTTTTTTTGCGGGAAGCTGGGAAAGATGTCAGAATTATATTGAAACGGACAAAGTTGTAATATTGCAGGGAAAGATCGATTATCAAAAAGACAAGGACAAGTACAGTTTTATTGCGGAAAATTATATTAACAGGCAGGAAGTTGATTCCGCAATACAGGAAGCCGAAGAATTTGAGAAAAAATCGGATACGCACAAGAATACATGGCTGTATATGGCGGATTTAAAGAGCGGCTCAATAAAAACCGTCAGGAAGGGCAGTTATACGATCATTGGCTATTTAAAATCGCTTAGGGAATTTCAGGATAAAAACGGCAATGATATGGCTTTTGGAACATTGCAGGATTTTGAAGGCGAGATCGATCTTGTTTTCTTTTCCAAGCCGTATTCCGAATGCCGTGCCCTTCTTAACCAGGACGAAATTATTGCTTTAAAGGGAAACATCGACCCGGAAAATGAGCGCGACCCGCAAAAAATCAGCTTTAAGGTTTCCAGTATAGCCGACTTTGCCCAACTGACGCGTCAGGCAACGCGCAAAGCGGCATCAGGAGAAGCGCCCCCTGTGCAGGTTGTTGAAGAACGGAAAACGGTTGAAAAAGTACAGGATGAGATTCATATAAAATTAATTGAAGGCGCGGCGGATAATGAAGAAAACCTTATCCCGTTACGCGATTATCTTGCGGAAAATACCGGTCGTAGTTTAATTTTTCTTCATGTTCCGGTATCGGGAAAAGAAAAAATAATACGCGCGTTTTCAGGCGTTGAGATTTCGGCTAACAATGATGTAATTGAAGAAATAAAAAAATGCAAATGTGTAGAAAAGGTGTGGAGGAAGTAATGAAATTAATAATTGATATTTTGGCGTCGGCGGTAAGTCTTTATTCAATTTTGATTTTTGTCCGTATTATAATTTCATGGTTCGGAAGAGCCGGTGATTCAAAACCGGTAGAACTTTTAGGCCGTATAACCGATCCGTATATTGATTGGTGGCGGAAAATTCTAAATTTACGGCTTGGTTTTCTGGATCTTTCTCCACTTGTCGCAATAGCGGCTCTTTCCGTAGTAAGAACCATATTATATATAGTATCCACTTATGAAAGGATCAGTATCGGAACTGTCCTTGCTGTTATTTTGCTGTCAGTATGGTCTATCGTTTCATTTATATTGGGTTTCTGTATAATCGTTCTTGTCTTACGAATATTTGCGTATCTTACTAACCGTGATATATACACGCCGTTTTGGAAAGTAGTAGAATCAATTTCCCAGCCTCTGTTATACAAAACTAACAGGTTAATTTTTGGCAATAAAATCGAAAATTACCTGAAAGGAATAATAGTTTCTACTCTTATAATGACGGCAATATGGATTGGCGGAGGGTTTATTATGCCCGCTCTTGCAAACTTACTTGCTAAATTACCGTTGTAATGCTGGTACGTTCTCTTACAATACCTGTTAAGTCTACTCAGCGCATAACGTCTGCCGCAATTTCCGCGCTTGCGCGTCTTGGAATACACAGTGCGGCGGATATGCTCCTTCATTATCCGCGTGATTGGGAAGACAGAACAAAGACAGTTCCGCTGTGCGAGTTTAAAAGGGCAAGGGTCTGTACCGTTGTAACAGTTGTTGCGCGTGACTGGATAGGCTATGGCAGAATGAAGACGTTAAAAGCCTATGTCGAAGACGAGTCGGGCAGAGCGGTTCTTTTGTGTTTTAACCGTCCGTGGCTTGAAAAGCAGCTTGTTACAGGCGCAAAATTCAGGCTTTGGGGACGGTTTTATTTTAAATACGGAGAGATTCAGTCAGGCTCTTTCGAGATTGAACCTATTGAAAAAAGTACGGAACATGGCAGTGTGCTTCCCGTTTATTCGCTTTGTTCGGGATTAACACAAACACAATTGCGCCGTTTTACTTCACGCCTTCTTGAAAAATGCGCCGCTCAAATAGAAGACGAGCTTGTGCAGGAAATTATCGAAAGGGATAATTTATTGCACAAAAGCGAGGCGATAAGGGCCATACATTTTCCTAATTCGCAGGATGAATTGGAATACGCAAAAAAAACGCTTATTTACGAAGAACTTTTTTACCTTGAGATAATGGTAGGCAAGCGCGTTTTAGAAAGGAAAGGCCAAAAAAGAAACGCTGTCGATTCTACGGGATTGGAAAAAGGCGCGCCTTTTACAAAATTACAGCAGCGCCTTATAGAAAGACTGCCGTTTGCTCTAACAGCCGGGCAGATTGCGGCGATTACAGAAATCAATTACGATATGGCGTCCAACGTACCAATGGCGCGTCTTTTACAGGGCGATGTCGGTTCCGGAAAGACATTGGTTTCTTTTATGACAGCTCTTCTGGCTGTCGAAAAAAACGCTCAGGCTGCGATTATGGCTCCAACGGAACTGTTAGCACGCCAGCACGCGGAAAACGCAAGCCGTCTTTTAGAACCCGTAGGCTGCCGTATTGCATTTCTTACGGGAAATATAAAAGCCGCGGGCCGCAAGGAACTGTTAAAAAACCTGAAAGCCGGAGAGATTGACATTGTCGTAGGGACGCACGCTCTTTTTTCAAAAGACGTAGCATACAAAAACCTGAAACTTGTGGTTATAGACGAGCAGCATCGTTTTGGCGTAACGCAGCGCTCTCTCATAATGTCAAAGGGAAATAACCCCGGACTTCTTATGATGAGTGCAACTCCGATTCCGCGCACATTAGCATTCACTGTTTTTGGCGACATGGATGTCTCAATAATCAAAGATATGCCGCCTGGAAGAAAACCGATTAAAACGCACCTTGCGAAAGAATCAAACGAGATGAAAGTTTATGATTATGTCCGAAGGGAACTGGAGCAGGGACGGCAGGCTTATTTTGTCTACCCATTAATTGACGGCGGCGAGGATATAAAAGACGCGGTTTCCATGGAGGTGCGGCTTGCAAAAGAAGTGTTTCCCCAATATAAAACCGCGCTTATTCATTCAAAATTACCCGATGAGCAAAAGCGGCAGACAATGGACGATTTTCGCAGGGGAACAATAAAAATTCTTGCCGCGACAAGCGTTGTGGAAGTGGGGGTAGATGTCCCTAACGCAACCTGTATGGTAATTGAACACGCCGAGCGTTTCGGTCTGTCCGCCCTGCATCAGCTTCGCGGCCGGGTCGGACGCGGGCAGGATCAATCGTACTGCTTTCTTGTTTATTCGGACGAACTTACGGAAGACGGAAAAACGCGCCTGAAGGTAATGCTGGAAAGCAGCGATGGTTTTGTAATTGCCGAAGAAGATTTAAAATTACGCGGACCCGGTCTTATCGCCGGTACGGAACAGTCGGGATATATGTTCTTAGGAATCGCAGACCCAATCCGCGATATCGACCAGCTTGAACGCGCCCGCGCCGACGCGTTTTCCGTTTTGGAAAGCGACCCCGGCTTGCTGCTGGAAGATCATCGCATAATAGCAAGGGTGCTTGAAGAAGCGCCGCCGTTTCCTGAAATTATGCTTTAGACAGCCAATCGATCAAATTAATCTGTTGTATGCCGTCATGATCGCCCGTAAATTCGTCCAATGTGATAAGATATTTTGGGTAGTTGTCCTTAATTTGCTTAAACGGCGCAAGTTCACGCTCCAGTGTGTTTTCGTCTAACACCGAGGCACAAACCTGATAATACTCGGTTTTCTTGTCATGGACGGCGACAAAATCAATTTCCGTGCCGCGTCCTGTTTTACCGATATTGATGGTATACCCGCGCCTTAAAAGTTCCAAAAAAACGATATTTTCAATCTGATGTCCGATATCTTTATTTGCTGTTCCAAGTATCGTGTTTCGCAGTCCCGTATCACAGATGTAGTATTTGCTCTCGGATTTAAGGTGCATTTTCCCTTTTATGTCATAGCGGTTAACTTTATAGAAAAGGTATGCGTCACTGAGCGCTTCCAAATAAGCGTCAACCGTGGCGGAACCTGTAGGACGGCCGCTGGAGCTTAGCGTATCGGCAATTTTTTTAGCGGAGACAGGACTCCCCACATTATGCGCAAGAAAACTTGCTATTGATTTTACCAGAGTTATGTCTTTCAAATTTTTATTTGTCATAATGTCTTTGACCAGAACAGTGTTGTAAATCCCTTCCAAATACTGGCTGTGTGCCAGTGAATTGTCCACAAAGCGGGCTGCATAAGGGAACGCGCCCATATTCATATACTGATTAAAACGTTCGCGCTTATCAGGAGTTTTCACCGCTTCACCGTACTCTTCAAAAGAAAGCGGAAGCATATCGATCTTGATGTAACGGGCGGTGAGGTTGGTAGCAAGTTCGCCTGAGAGCATATAGGCATTTGACCCGGTGAGGTATATATCGATATCTTTTTTAAGATAAAGGCTCGAAACCGCTTTTTCGTAATTTTTGCAGTTTTGGATTTCGTCAAGAAAAACATATGTCCATTTATTTTTCAACATACGGGCTTCTATGTATTTGTGCAGTTTCTTATAATTCAAAAGCTCGGAAAAATCTTCATCTTCCAGATTGACAGAGATAATCTGAGCATCGGATACGCCGCCGGTTTTTAGCTGATCGATAAAAAGTTCAAACAGCGTAGACTTGCCGCATCTGCGCACCCCGGTAACAACCTTGATCATTTTTTCTTTTTGCCACATGGCAAGCTGAGCCAGATATTTTTTACGTTTAATCAGTTTATTCATGTAAAGCGCCTCATTTTCAATTATAACAAATACTTGCATTTTTTGCAAGTATTTGTTGAAATCAAAAAGCACTTGCAATTTTGGCAAAATGTATGCCTGAAGATTCTAAAGCGCAAAATTAATTCGCACTTTGCGGAACGGCGGCGGCGGAAAGCCCTTCCGTGGACTAGCGGACGTGGCTTTTGTCTACGCATGCTTCCTATGTTTATTGTTAAAATGAAAGAAATTTAGGATTAGGAGAAAATTCTGCATTTGTCGTGCATACAGAACTTCACACCAAAAAATCAAATTCCAACATAAAATTCACTTGACAACAAACCGACCGTCGGTCTATAATGATATCAAAGAGATTTTATGAAACGTTGTTTCATGTTCGATTTAATTATGCAGCCAGCCGGCCGCACTAGTCGGACTAAAGTCCGTGGAGGTTAAAATGAAAATAGAAAAGTATCGTCATCCATTTATTTTTTACGGTGTTGCCGTACTTGTGCCCTGGACTTTGTGGTTCATCATGGCGGGGATTTCCCATTCGCCGTTGTGGGACAGGCAATCTTGGGTAATTTTTGGCAGTATGCTTGGGCTTTTGGGGCTTCTGGCTCCCCTGATTGCGGCTTTAGCGCTGATTCTTCCCGACAAGGATATGCGCGATGAACTCAAATCCGTTTGTATCACTTTCAAAGGGATTCATTGGATGTGGTGGGTTTACACCTTCCTTTTTCCATTTGCGGTTATACTTTTGGCGCAGGCGGTTTCCATGCTGTTTGGCCGCAGTCCCGAACAGTTCAAATTGGTGGAAAAATTTTCCTTTAGCGCAGGAATTTTTCCGCCGTGGTTTCTCATGCTCATAGCTCCTGCAATCGAAGAATTCGGCTGGCACACTTACGGCACGCATTGTATCAGGCGGCGTTTCAATCTTTTTACAACCAGTGTCATCTTCGGAATCATCTGGGGAATCTGGCACATGCCCCTCTCCTTTGTCAAAGATTATTATCAAAATGTCCTTGTGGAAACCGGAGTTATCTATTCGATTAATTTTATGGTGAGCCTTATCCCATACCTCATTCTGGACAATTGGTGTTTTTACAAAACCAAACGTAATATGTTAATTCAGGTTGTAACTCACCTAACGTGGGGTTATTCTATGGAAGTCTTCCGAACCCACCCCGACAGCAAGCTGATTCATACGGTTTTACTTATGATTTTCAGCGTTGTTATTCTTATCAAAGAACGGAAGTTTTTCTTTGACAAAACATTTGATTCGGGCAGTATTACATGATTGGCAGACTAAATCCAATACGCCATGCGGTTTTTTCAATTCTGCTTTCTTGCGTAATTGCGGCTAATGTTTTTGGGCAGGAAGAAGAGAAAACAGGGCAGGCGAAAAATCCTTTTGTCTTTTTTCTTCCGGCAGGCTATGATTATTTTCATTTTGAAAGTCAATCTGTACATAGTTTTGCCGCCGGTGCTGGTTTTTTGTCAGGTGAACAGAATATACATTTTACTGACGTGGAGCGCCGTTTTTTTGGCGTGGCTCTTTATCAGCCTTTCTTTTTCAAAGACAAACCACAGGATGGAGTCCCTAAAAACTTACATCGGATAGAAGCACTTTTTGACGGACGGATTAACCGTCATCAGCTTTTGGTTATTTTCAAATCAGCCGCCGATAAGCCTGTAACCGGCGGTTTGAGTACTTTTCAGGCCGGAGCCGGCTGGGGTTATGAGGTAGTCCGGCAGCCGCATATATCGCTTATTATCGGCGCGGCTTTGGGAGTGAGTGATTTTGGCATTACGCTTCCTTCCGGGGCATCATTGCCGGTGTTGCCTTTACCGCTGGTACGTCTTGATATTGACACACAATGGCTTGTTTCATCATTTGATTTTCTTACCGGTCCCAATCTTTCGTTTACCATCGCGCCAAAAGAAAAGCTCCGTTTAACCGCGGATATGCGGATGGACAAGTACCGGAACATTAACGACCTCATTTATGAATATACGCTTGTTTTTCGCCTCTTTGACACCAGACACAAATTGGGCGATTTTGCCGGTATTGGAGCGGGCTTTAAGCATGACATAACGGATTTTTTTATGTCGCGTGACGCGACACTTTTTGAATTGCAGCAGACATCGGTTTTTGCGGCCATCGATCTTTCAATCCTGAAAATACAGACCGGCTGGATTTTTGACAGCGGCTATCTTGTTGACGGAAAACACCGCGGCAGTCCCGGTAAGGGGTGGTATGTTTCAATTCAAGGTATGATTCCCGCCTTTTCCGGAAAGTGATATAATGAAACTCAAGCATGAGAACGATTAAAGAGGCGGAAATACGAAAAGGCGAAATTCTTGACGCGGCGGAAAAACTTTTTGCAGTCAAAGGCTACGAGACTGCAACGGTAAACGATATTCTTTCTGCGGTCAATATTGCCAAGGGGACTTTTTACTACCACTTCAAATCAAAAGAAGATGTCTTGGACGGCATTGTCAAACGCCAGATTGACATGGGGTTGGAAAAAGCGCAAGTCCTTGCCGCCGATTCCCGGCTTTCGGTAGAGGAAAAATTGTTGTCGGTATTTATGGCGCAAAAACTGCAAAAACCGGCAGAAGAAAAAATCTTGCCGGTTATCCACGAACCTGCCAACGCGTTACTTCACCAGAAAATTCTTTCCGAATATGTCCTTAGGCTTAGTCCCATTTTAACTGACATTATACAGGAAGGAATCGCCAAAAAAGTTTTCAAAAATACTCCTTATCCAAGGGAAATTACCGAAATACTCTTGACCGCGGGTCTGGTTATTTTTGATACCGCTTACTTCCACTGGACTATAGAAGAGCAGACTCAGCGTGTCGCCGCTTTTATCTGCGCTATTGAGCGCCTGATCGGGGCAAAACCGGGCAGTTTGGCGCGGTTATCCGGTATATTTACAGCTTAGACGTTATGCGCCATTTGTTTTCATATTGGTTGGAGTAAATATATAAATTTAAAGGAAAAAACATAGTTGTAACATAATTATAGATTATATGTTATAATTAATAGACCATATTTTAATGGAGCATTTTATGATAATGAAGAAAAGATGTGTTTTTGGTTTTATCGCTATGATAATAATAGCGATAACCGTGCTGGCAGGATGCGGTGGTGTTAATGACAACACCGGCAATCCGCGTATCAATATTTCCGGCGCTTCGTACCCTGATCCCAAAGTGGGAGATAAAATCAGGGCATCCGGTTCCGGCGGTAAATTCATCAATAATTCCGATTACATCTGGGAATTTTCCGATAAAAGAGATAGCACTCGTTGGGCCGAAATCAAAGTCGTCTCATATTATGATCCTTATTACCATTGGGTAAATTATGGTTATAACGGCACAGGCACACTATCCGGACAAAACGACCAGGAGTTTACCATTGGGGAAGGGCTTGAAGGTTTTTATTTGCGGGCAAAAAGGAAAGCAGAAGCCACAGACGATATGCCAAGCGATTGGGTATATAGCACTATTTTAGGTCGTATACAGGCAGCGGCTGTAGAATAAATAGAGGACATTTTGATCAAAAAGCTGTTATAATAATTATTAAAATATTAAGGAGAAATGATTTATGCTTAGTTTATCAAAAGATATGGAGACCGGTGTTGAAAAAATTGATACACAGCACAGGGAATTAATCAACAGGATTAACAGCCTGTTGGAAGCAGGGGAAAAGTCCGCATCCAAAGAAGAAACTCAAAAAACCATTGACTATTTGGGAGAATATATTGTAAAGCATTTCGGTGACGAGGAAGAAATTCAAATTAAAAGCAACTACCCACAATATGCAGAGCACAAAAAGTTGCACACTTATTATATAGATGAATTTGCCAAATTTAAGAATGAATTTGCAGAAAAGGGAAATTCCATGGAATTTACGATGAAGCTTAATAATTCATTAATCAACTGGATTGTAAAACACATAAAGGGCAATGACGTGGAATTTGGTAAATTTTATAAAGCGCAAGCGAGGTAACTCTTTATTTCTCAGTCAAATAATCAATCTCCCCGCTGCCGAGGGCCTGCAGGATGCGCCGTTTGACATCGCCTGAGTCTTTGCCGCCTGTAAAGCCGGCGATACGGTTTCGCATATCGCGGCGTTTGGAATTTTGTCCGTAGGGACAAGTGCAGGCGCTTTTTAGAATGTTTTGTTCGGCGGCGCAGGCGATAATCTGTTTTTCTTCCAGCAGAGCGAGCGGGCGGATAAGGCTTACGGGATATTTTCTGTATTTAAGCAATACCGGCATCGCGAGAAATGTTCCCTTGCTGCAGAGATTCATAAAAAAAGTTTCGACAATGTCGTCCAGATGATGTCCAAGCGCGATTTTGTTAAAGCCGTTTTCTACCGCGTACTTTAACAACTCCGTACGCCGCTGGGTAGAACACCAGTAGCAGTTCATCTTTTCGCCTTCCTTGAGTCTGCCGATGACCGGCACAAACAGATCGTTAAAGGGGATTTCCCATTCTTCGAGTCTTTTTGAAAGAGCGGATTTTTTACAGCAGGCGCAAAAGTCGGTGGAAATGTGCAGGGCGGCAAGTTCGTAATTTATCTTTAGCGCGGGACGAATCGAAGAAAGCGCCCATGCCAGAACGCTTGAGTCCTTGCCGCCGGAAACCGCGATAAGGATACGGTCGCCCTCACAGATAAGGGAACGCTCCATTACCGTTTTTACAACTAGTTTTTTTACCTGTTCGCCCGCGCCTGTTTTGCGAAAAAATCTGCCGCCCATCACAGCCCCGTAATGTCGCGTAACACGAGATTCGCGAGAAAAAGCCCCGCTGTTGCGGTAACGGTAACAACACTGCCGTTCGCCGGTTTTTCACACGGGGCGCTGGCGGCGTCTTTGGCGTGCAGGGGCTTTTCGGCGCTGTATACTACGGTAAAGTCCGAAGAAAAGCCGCGTTTTCTTAAGCCCTGCCTGACAAGCCGCGCCAGAGGGCAGTCCGTAGTTTTCCAAAACGAGGCTGTTTTTATCAAAGACGGGTCTATTTTCAGCGCCATTCCCATTGAAGAAAAGAGAGTAACGCCCGCGCCGCAGACCGTTTCTATCAGATCGAGTTTGTGAGGGAGCGAATCAATGGCGTCTATTACATAATCCGCGCTTGCAATGTCAAAGACACTCGCTTTTTCGCGGCAAAAAAGTTCATTCCAATCGGTAATTTCGCAGGCAGGATTAATTTCCAACAGCCGTTTTTTTAAGACCCGCACTTTCGATTTTCCGATAGTGAGGGTAGTGGCCTCCACCTGCCTGTTGACATTGGAAGCGCAGATAGTATCCGAATCAATAATGCCGATTTTCCCTATACCGGAGCGGACAAGGGCTTCAGCCGCCCAGCTTCCTACGCCGCCTAACCCAAAGACAAGAACCTTCGTGTTTTTTAATTTTTCCAGCCCTTCCTTGCCGGTGATTAACTCTAATCTTTGAAAAATATGATCGTCATTTGCAGGCACTGCTTCTTTTTTGGGATGTTCATCTATGTTGATGTTTAACTGCTTTTTTCCTTTTTGATGAAAACGCTCTTCCTCTGAAAAAATACATCCGCAATATTTTTGCATATACAATTCCGCGGTGCGCGCCCGCTGTTGCCCCTCGCGGAAAAAGGGACGGAAATCCCTGTATAAAAATTCAACTCCGTATTTTTCTGCGGCGTCAAAACCAATACGTTTGATTGCGTCATGATCCTGATACGGGCTGACAAGCAAAGTTGTCGTAAAGGCATTATACCCGTCCTGCGCCGCGGCAAGAGCGGCTTTTTCTAAACGCAGTGAATAACATTTTTGACAGCGTTTGCCTGTTTCCGGCAATACCGCGTCTAAAAAAACGCGAAGGTCGTATTCATCAATCATTTTCAGTTTTAAATTTTCGTTATCTGCAAATTTTATCAGACTGTCACTGCGAAGAGAATATTCGCCGTACGGGTGAATGTTAGGGTTGTACCAAAAAAGATCGGGTTCAATTCCTTCGCCGCGAAGAGCGGGCAGGCATGAAGTAGAGCAGGGCGCACAACAGCAGTGAAGAAGCAGTTTCATAAATATTTTTCAACAGCGGCTGCAAGCTGATCGCAGCAGGATGTTTTTCTGTGTCCGCAGGACAGACCTTTCAATTTTTTTACAGCCTCTGCCGCGTCCGTTCCTTCCAGCAATATACCGACGGCTTTCAGGTTTCCATCACAGCCGTTTTCAAATTCTACGGAATATAACTTTCCGTCTTCAATTTTAAAGCGGATTTTAGTTGAACAAGTCCCACTTGTTTTATACTCGTACATATTTAATTAGTTATTCAGAAACTTCAGTTTCTGAATAATTTCCTTATAAAAATACAGTTTTTATGACTGTAGGTCGTAAAAACTGTAAGACTTGTTAGACAACCAACCGGGTTGGCTAACAAGTCCATTATAACATACTCACGGGATCGATATCTACTTCAAGGTAAGTTCTTGCATCCTTGCCTTTTTCATATTTCGCGAGAAGTTGTCGCGCCGCTGTGTGAAGCGTTCCCATTGAAGAGGAGCGGAGGATAAGCTGTTTTCTGAAATTATCGTTGATAATTCCGATAGGGCACTCCGCGGGGCCAAGCATGTCCGAGCCTGCGGGAAGAAGCGGCTTTGCGAAAGAGGCGAGCCTCTTGATTGCGGCATCCGCTCGGCGTTCGTCCTTTGATCGGATTGTAAAACGGATAAGTCTTGAAAACGGCGGAAAATTCAGCGCCCGCCGCTGGGAAAGTTCCGCCTTGAAAAACCCCTCAACGTCAAGGGCGCAGGAGCGGGTGATAACCGGGTCTTCCATCCGCAGTGTTTGCACAATAACTTTGCCATCAGGGAAATAACGGCCGGCGCGCCCGGCAACCTGCACAATCAGGGAGAAGGTGCGTTCCGCCGCGCGAAAGTCCGGCAAGTGAAGACCGGTGTCCGCGAAGACAACTCCGACAAGGCGCACTCCGGGAAAGTTCAACCCCTTTGCGACCATTTGCGTTCCAAGCAAGATGTCTATCATTCCTGTTTTGAAAAGTGAAAGCGCCTCTTCGAGACCGCCCTTTTTCCCGGCGGTATCCGCGTCCGCACGGCGCAATCGCAAATCGGGGAAGGTGCGCCGCACTTCTTCTTCGATCATTTCCGTGCCAAAGCCGCGATAGCCCGCGTTTATTGAACCGCAGTTGGGGCATACGGAGGGCGGCGGTTCGCTGTAGCCGCAGTAGTGGCACACACAGCGGTTACGGCTTTTGTGCCAGGTGAGCGAGACGGAACATCTTCTGCAGGTTTGTTCCCATCCGCAATCAGGGCATTGGTAAAAATGAGCGAAGCCGCGGCGGTTCAAAAAGAGAATTGTCTGCCTTCCCATTTGAGCGGTAAGCATAATTTCGTCTTTCAGTTCTTTTGACAAACAGCCTGTAGTGCCCGCAAGGCTGACAGGTTTTATTTCCGGCATTCCTCCGCCGGAAAGACGGCGCGATAAATCTAGGCGCTTGATGCTTCCCTCCGACATAAGTTTCCACGCTTCCGCCGACGGGGTAGCCGAGCCCATTACAACGCGCGCTCCTTCCTGAATACAGCGGCGAAACGCGATTTGCCGCGCGTGGTAGCGCGGAGTGTTTCCGGATTTGTAAGAGCCGTCGTGTTCTTCATCAATGATGATAAGTCCAAGGTTTGGCACAGGCGCAAATACCGCGCTGCGAGGGCCCACAACAATCGGCGCATCCCCGCGGCGGATTCTCATCCATTCGGCGAGGCGCGCGGATGGGGTCATCCCGGAGTGCAAAGTCGCCGCCTGTGAGCCGAAGCGTTTGCTTATAACATCCGCTGTCTGGTGTGTAAGGGAAATTTCCGGCACAAGGTAAATTACCGACTTGCCGGCGTTTAGCATATACTGCGCCGCGCGAAGAAAAACCTCGGTTTTGCCGGAGCCGGTTACGCCGTAAAGGTAGAACATCTGCGGAAGATTATCACTGCCTGCGCTGTCTGCGGAAGTAATCGCGCTTATCGCGGCCGCCTGTTCGGCGGAAATTGATAGAGCCGGTTCCGCTTCTTCCGCGTTATCTGAAATGTCAACGCGTACCATTCTTCTGCCGGAAGGAATCATCGCGGAAAG
>JAIRUC010000295.1 GCA_031254615.1 Treponema sp.
GGGTAATCCGGCTCCATGCTGTCGCCGTCCAGCCTGACACAAAAGTCCGTGCCGTGCGGCACTTCATTTTTCAGAAACGTCCGTATTTTGTATCCGTCATTCGTCAGGTAGTTTCCGTATCCCGCCGCCGCCGGTTCGTCATACTCCCGCAATTCCACAGTTTCTATTTCTGGCATGAGTTCCGCCGCGGCTTCCATAAACGGCTCCAAGGCAACCTCAACGGTCTTTCTGACCGGGGGGGTCGCTTTTCCATAGGCACGGCCTATTCGTTGTTCGGCGAGGGTAAGGGGGTCGTGAATATTTGACGGGCCATCCCATCCAAACAAATTGTTTGGACTTACCTCTAACACCTTAATAATGGCTCTGATTTTATCTTCGTTTGCTTCTGACGTGCCTTTTTCATAACCGGAAATGGTGGTATTGGCAACGCCAATCAGTTCCCCCAATTGCGCTTGTGTGAATCCCTTTTTGATTCTAGCCGCTTTAAGTCCTTCTGCAAAAGACATGTTGGGTCACCTCCCGCAATCAGTATATTACGGAAAACGCGGACAGTCGAGGGCAAATTACGAGATACTAAAAATATTTTGAAAAATCTCTTGATAATTACGAGTTTCACGGATATACTCTTGTTATTCCGAGATATTCGTAATGAAAATGTAGGAGGTGAAAGTATGAGAGTTTGGGAAACAACTCGCCGAATTGTAAAGGAGCGTTACGAGCAGCAGGGAATCCGGCAAGGCTTTCTAGCCCGAAAATGCGGGTTTACAGAAAAAGACTTTAGCTTGATTGTAAACGGAAAAAAGCCAATAACGGATGAAGTAATCGATAAGCTCTGCGTTGGCCTTGGCGTAGCTCCTAATGAATTGCTCGGTTGGACGGACACAGCGTAATTTTTTGCTTTTGGCAGGTTCACTCTTTTTCTTGGTCCACAAACCGCTGCGCTGAGGCGCGCAGACTTTCCCTGCATACATAAAGAGAGTTGACCGAATCGAGCGTGTACCTTGCTTCTTTATCGAATGGCGGCACTGCGGCCGGCGGTATTACGAGCAGCTTCTTTTTCCCGTCAAGATACAGGCGGCACAGCCATTTTGTCACCTTGTTGTCATAAAGTATCGCAAAGTAATTCTCCGTATCTTTGTAAAAGATACGCTCCGGGTCCAGCAAATCGCACAAAATCCCTTTTACAATACCGTAGGCTTGTATTTCTTCCTCTGTTGTGATGATTTTACCCGGTGTTTCCGATTCTGCCGCCGCTTCTTTAGCCGGCTGTTCTTCCGATGACGACTGCTTTTCCTTCGCATTTGTAAGGGCGCGTTCGAGACGATCCTTCACTTGTTCCTCAACCAAAGCATTGAGCGTGGTGTGAACTATCGGGCGGAGTTTATCAAGAACATTCAAAGTGATTTTACCTTCGTAGCAGGCCCTCCCCATGAAGCGGATAAAATCATCTGACGGGTTCTCCAGCATATCCAGGAAGTATGTACGGATTTCTCCCGAATAACGCAATTCCTCAGCGCGGTCAAATACCTCATCGGCATTGAAATATGACTTGCGGAAACGCTTCAACTCCGGGGCCTGCGGCTCTCTTATATTGAGCAGATCAATCTCGAGAAACGGCTTCATGTCCATTACATTCTCGTCTTTCAGATCGGTGAAGAACTTATATACCACGCCATTGGTAAGAATTCCGAACCGGGTATCAACGTTAGTGGCAAAATAGCGGAACAACTGACCCCCGTGTTTATCAAGATGGAGATCGTCTACGCCGCACCATTTGGCTTCCACAATAATGACAGGTTTTCCGTCAAACAGCAGCGCATAGTCAACCTTTTCGCCTTTCTTGGCGCCCACATCAGCAACGTATTCCGGGCAGAACTCATAGGGGTTAAACACGTCGAAGCCTAGGACCTGAGCAAAGAAGGGCATGATCAATGCAGTTTTTGTACTTTCTTCGTTCTTGAGAGAATCCTTAAGGGTTGCTGCTTTTGCTGAAAATTGCTTGAGTGTGTCCATAAAATCCATTTTTTTCAATCCTCCTTATTTGATTATAACCATCAAGACCCCCTAAAATCCCGGCAACATTGACCGCAAAGCCTTTACATAGTTATTCATAGCATACCACGATTCGGTAAAAACCGCAAGAAAAATAGGGTGAAGGAAGGTGTTAATTTTCACGAAAAAGAGAGGAAGAGTGGAAAAAGTATGGCAAGAAAAATGAGGGAAAGTAAAATAAAGCGCAAAAAGCACTTCTAAAAAGCGCGCGCGAAAGGGAGCGGGAAAAATGCAGAGAGTTTTAAGCTGGGGAAGAGGCATAGCGGAATACCAATCTGAATTTTCAAAGGTACGGATCATGTGTCCATCCAGATGCAGTTGTGGATGCAAAAAATTTCACAAATGGGGGACATATAGGCGGTTTGTCATTGCGGAGGAAGCCGAGTATCAAATACCCGTACAGCGGTACCGATGTGTCAAATGCCGGAAAACGTATTCGTATCTGCCCTCATTCTGTTTGCGCGACCTTGGCTATTCGGCTGATTTGGTGATGAAGCTCTTGGAGACACTGCTCTTGAAAATCCGGTTTAAGTTGGGAGAAATGAGACGGCAGGCATACAAATTTTTGAAGCGGTTTGCGGGGCTGGAAAACTTATGGCTGGTATTCTTGAGGGCAAGGGGTTTTGGAGATTTCCCGAGTGAGGGACGGGAACGAAGGGTAAAAATCTTCACGGCGCTGCTGGAGCAATATCAGGGCAAGGATTTCGCGGCGAACTTTTTAAGGGAAACAGGGCGGCACTTTATGGCCGCAAAATGAGGGCGCGAAGTGATATTTACCGTGCCACGCGCGTTTCCAACACAAATCGACACTATTTTTGTCACCACCGCCAAGTTATACTGTTTTCATAGGAAGCCGGCCGGCCCTAAAATCCAAT
>JAIRUC010000062.1 GCA_031254615.1 Treponema sp.
CACCGGCCGCAGGCTATACATTTATTATGGTCGATTCTGACTTTAATATTGCCGGCTTCATCCTGATATGTAATGTTCGCCGTTTCCATCGGGCATTCCCTGACGCATTTGTTGCATCCCGTGCATAAATGACTGTTTGATTTTATGATTTCAATCAAGCGCGCACCCTCCTCGCCGTTTATATTTTGGGTCTGCGTTCGGGTTTCAGTTTCCGGCGTGCCGGGATATATAGCATTGTTTCTTTTTTTGGGTTAGCGGCGCGCGTTGCTCAGGCTTCGGACTGCCATGGCAGTCCGCGCCTTTGCGCATTCTCGGCATACCGGGGCTTTTTTAGTGCTACACTGTGCCGCATTACTCATCCGCACGGCTGTACCATGCCATTATTTAGCGGGAAACGGGAGTCGGACCCGCGACATCGACCTTGGCAAGGTCGCGCTCTACCACTGAGCTATTCCCGCAAGATGAGGTTTTGCCTCACAATACAATTATGAAAAAAAAGTGATATTTAGTCAAGTCCCAATAGCCATCCGGCGCGAAAAATCATATTAAGCCTATTCTATAGAAAGAACCTTGATATTTCGCAGTTCGCGGCGGGTGCCTGCCGGAAGGCCGTTTGCAAAACGCAGTTCAGTAACCGTTTCTTCGCCTTCCACCGTTACTACCCGGTGCTGAAAATCAACCAGTTTGGCCATTTCCTCCTTCGCTGCATACCACTCCTTCTCGGAGCCTGTAATTACAATTTCAGGGAAAAGACTGCTCCCTACAAGCCGTACAGTTCCCGATACCTGAACAACATTACTTGCAGCCGTATCTTTTTCCTTGCTGCCCAAAGCCGGCATCAGCATGGTTACACAGAGTAAAAACACGGCGAAAAGACAAAGCCTGTTACTCATTTACAATAATTCCCCTGTATGCATCCGGTATCTTAAAATTCAATCTGTCTGAATAAAAATCGCTATTTTTGCCGTTCTGCCTGAGCATATCGCCGGCACTGATTGGGAATGGACCGGCGGAACTGACGGAACGTTCGGAAGAAATATTCGCGCTTGGTGAGGCAGGCGGAGCAGTGCCGGTTATTGTGCCGGTTTCTTTGTTACCGTTAGCAGCTGTATTCGCATTATAGGTAAGCAAAGCGCCGTTTGCGAAAGAGCCTGAAGGAATTGGCGCGGAACCGGTTAAGCCTGCATAATTTATATTTTCTTTTACCTGCGGTATTGAAGTTACTCCTGTTGCTATGCTATAAACTCCTTCACCCGGAGAAAGACTGATTGATGTTGAGCCGCCCGGTGTATAATGACGTTCAATATTATTTAATGCCGTGTCGTTCCTGTAACCATAACGGCCGGTGGAACTTTTAATGTAATTTGCAGCTAACCAGTCTCCAAGCATAGTTTTCCAGTTTGAATATCCGTTAGTAGAAACAGCATTAAATGCTTTTATTACAGCATTATAATCATAATCTTCCGAAGAACTGATTTTCCGATAGATGTCATTGCCGGCTTGCAGTCTTAGCCACTGGAAAAAAAGATAAACGGTTGAGTAATCATCCAATACCGCGTTTGGGTCTTCTCCTTTGCCCTTCCCTTCACGGTTACCCCACACAAAAAAATTATTTCCCGAAGCAAGCAGTCCTGAGCCGTCTTCATTATACCACTTTAAACGTTGTGCGGGATGTTCATTGCTGTACACCCATTCCGCCGCAGAGGAAAGTCCTTCGTCAATCCAAAGATCAGTATGTTTTTCACGTTTAGCAACAGACCCTGCAAAATTCATAAGATGCTGCATCTCATGAGCCAGAGTTCCATTAGATTCCTTTGAGCCGGGAATTCCAGGATTGGTATCAATATAGATCATGTTACATTCATTTGAAGATGAAACTTGGTAAAGACTAAAGAGATTTCCGGACCAAAAATATCCGGCGACATAGGAATCATTCACTCCCCGCCGATAATCATCTTTTATGTCCAGAAGCAGGATGGTTAATTTTCCGCCTTCTAAATTACCTGTGGCTAAATAATTTGCATATTGCATAGTATTTATCGTAACAGTTTCTCCATTATCATCCTTCAAATCAATCATGTAACCAAAAGTATCCATCATTTTATTGTAGATATCATATTTATATGTGTCGGCAATCCTTTGCGCAGTGGACTCAGTTACGCCTGAACCTCTTTCCGCCCAAACGCAGCATAAATCATTTTCTGCAAGCAGTTGTGCGTTTACCCGGTAAAATGAAGATGTTGAAAAATTTTGCGCCCAAAAATTTCCGGGAGTAAAGCGATCTTCATCTATCAGGCAGGCAAACAGTAACAGTGAAAAAATGATAATCAGGACAGGTATTTTTTTCATAAATTATCTCCATCAATTTTTTAACGTCCATGGCACATTTTGTACTTCTTGCCGCTTCCGCAGGGACAAGGATCGTTGCGGCCTACTTTTGGCTGGCCACGGACAACAGTCGCTCCGTCGGGGCGGCTGGCCGCGCTCATTGAGCGTGATGCAGGAGACTCGGCGGATGAGCGCGCGCCGAAAGAATTTGAATCGAACGCGCCCATGCTGCTGTGGCTTGCCGATTGATTTGCGCCGATAGAGCGGCTGACCGGCCTGCGCTGTCCGCCGTCCGCTGTCTGAATGCGTATAAGGTGCATGCGGGAAGCGATTTCCTGCCTGATTTCTTCGATCATGGTTTCAAAAATGCGGTAACCTTCGACCTTGTATTCGGTAAGCGGATTTTTTTGCGCATAATGCCTCAGGTATACCGCTTCGCGCAGGGCTTCCATATTTTCCAGATGATCCAGCCATTTGCGATCCACAGCGTGAAGATAATTTTCGCGGATAATCATGTTTAAATAAGCAGAACCGATAAGGGTTTCTTTGTCGTCAATATCCTTTTCAAGGTCTGCGATAATGTGTTTTTCCAAAAACTCCGGATTCTTAAATTCGCCGCTGTCAATTGCGGAAGAATAGCCAAACTTTGCGCGCAGTTTTTCTGTCATTTCCTTGATTGCGGCATTTACATCATGCCTTTGCGCGGAAATAAATTCGTCGATAATATCGCCGACCATTGCGGCGGTAGAATCGTTTACTCTCTTTTTTAAATCCTGATCCAAGAGTATCGCATCACGCTGTTCGTAAATATATTTCCTTTGCTGGTTAAGCACATCATCGTATTCCAAAAGATGTTTGCGAATTTCAAAGTTTCGCTCTTCTACTTTTTTCTGCGCGTTTTCTATGCTTCTGTTCAGCAATGGATGATAAATCGGCTCTCCACCCGACATGCCGATTCTGGACATTATGCTCTTCATTCTGTCGCCGCCAAAGAGACGCATCAGTTCATCGTCCATGGAGATAAAAAATTTGCTCCTTCCCGGATCGCCCTGCCGGCCGGAACGCCCGCGAAGCTGATTATCAATACGGCGGCTTTCATGGCGTTCCGTTCCTATTACATAAAGGCCGCCAACAGCTTTGACTTCTTCATAATCTTTTTTCCATTTTTCATGTTCATCGCGGAAGGCGGCTTCGTACTGTTCCGGCGTCGCGTTAGTGCCTGCGCGCCTGCGTGCGCGAAACTCGGGATTTCCGCCCAGTTTAATGTCCGTGCCGCGTCCGGCCATGTTAGTTGCAATTGTAACCGCTCCCTTTGCGCCGGCTTCCGCGATAATTAGCGCCTCACGCGCGTGGTTTTTGGCGTTCAGTACCTCATGACGGACGCCTCGCCGTGTAAGAAGATGGGAAATATGCTCGGACTTTTCGATAGAAACCGTCCCGACCAGCATGGGCTGTCCCAATTTATTTGCCTCGGCAATTTCATCGCAAAGCGCTTTGTCCTTGTCCGACTCGTTCAGATAGACGACATCATCTTCGTCGATACGGGCAACGGGCAGGTTTGTCGGAACAACAATGACATTAAGGTTGTAAATTTTGTTAAACTCTACGGCTTCGGTGTCCGCAGTACCTGTCATGCCAGATATTTTTTTGTACAGCCTGAAATAATTTTGAAAAGTAATTGTCGCAAGAGTGCGGTTGCGCTGCGCGATCTTAATCCGCTCCTTCGCTTCGATCGCCTGATGAAGGCCGTCGGAATAACGCCTGCCGTGAAGAATACGTCCGGTGAACTCATCAACAATCTGAACCTCGCCGTCCTGCACAACATAGTCAACATCAATATGAAAAAGTTTGTGTGCTTTTAACGCCTGTGTAAAATAGTGGATGTACTCAAAATTTTCTTCGTCTACAATCGCGCCCTGAATAAGATTTCGCTTTTGAAGGATCTCCTCAATTTTGGCAAGACCCTGATTGGAAAAGGAAATGTTTTTATTTTTTTCGTTAAGTTTATAATCGCCGATAATTTCTTCGCCGTGTGTTTCATCGGGGTATTCGCCGTTTTCTTTTTTTTCTACTTCACGCAGACTGCCCAGCAGTTTATCAACCTCGGCATATTTAAATGTGTCGTCTTCGGCGGCGCCGGAAATAATCAACGGGGTACGCGCTTCATCAATTAAAATAGAATCGATCTCGTCTACAATACAGTAATTGTGTCCGCGCTGTACACGGCTTTCCATACTGCGGTGCATATTGTCGCGCAGATAATCGAAGCCAAACTCGTTGTTCGTACCGTATGTAATATCGCACGCATAATTTTCCTTGCGCTGAGCGTTGTCCATGTTGGAAAGAATTGTTCCGACAGTCAGCCCCAGATAACTGTAGATCGGCTTCATCCATTCGGCATCGCGCTCCGCAAGATAATCGTTTACAGTAACAACATGGATGCCGTCGCCGGGAATCGCATTAAGATAAGCTGTTGCGACAACCATCAATGTTTTGCCTTCCCCTGTTTTTAACTCAGCAATCTTTCCCGTATGCAGCACAATGGAGCCAAATATTTGCGTGTCATAAGCGCGCTCGCCCAGAGTCCGCCGCCCGGCCTCTCTTGCCAGAGCAAAAGCTTCGGGTAAAATGCTGTCAAGGCTTTCGCCTTTCTGATAACGCTCGCGGAAAAGGGATGTCATTTTTGGATATTCTTCCGACGAAAGAGAAGCAGCCCACTCTTCTTTTTCGTTTACCGCTTTTACTATGGGCTGCATGGCCTTTAAATCGCGCTCTTGCTGAGACCCAAACAGCGCTTTCATAAATTTTTCAAGCATGAGGTAAGTTTAGCGAAAAAAGGCGGAAGGGGCAACGCATATACATAACCCGCGCCATAATTTATAATGAACTCATGCCGCTTTTAACGGTTTCTCATCTGTATAAACGATTTAATCTTGAGGCAGGGTTCTTTGCCCGTTATGGACGTTTTGTCAATGCGGTAAACGACATTTCATTTTCAATTGATAAAAACGAGGCTTACGGGCTGGTCGGCGAGTCCGGCTGCGGGAAGACCACAACTGCGCGTCTGCTGGTGAGGATGTACGAGGCGGATTCCGGGGAGATAATGTTTTATCAGGGGGATAAGGCCGAAGCGGTGGCCGCTCTGCAAAAAGAGGATTTGCGTCAGTACCGGGAAAAGGTGCGCTATGTGTTTCAGGACCCGGCAAGATCGCTTAATCCAAGGATGAGCGTCTACGAGGTTTTGGTTTCCGGATGCCGCCGTCCGCTGAAACGCAGAGGTGTAGGCGAAAAGGAACTTCGGCAGAAAGCGGCGGATATACTGGAAGAGGCAGGGCTTCAGGCGGCTGACCTTGAAAAGCGGCCTTCGGAATTTTCGGGCGGACAGCGCCAGCGCATTTCCATTGCCCGAGCCCTTTTGATGGAGCCGGAACTTTTAATCTGCGACGAAGTTGTCTCCGCCCTTGACGTTTCCATTCAGGGACAGATTCTCAATCTGTTATACGACATCCGCGAAAAGAGAAATATGTCCTTTTTGTTCATTGCGCACGATTTAAAAGTAGCGTGCTATTTCTGCGACCGTATCGGCGTAATGTACAAGGGAGAACTTATGGAAGAAGCGCCTGCCGCAGATTTATACCGGGAAGCCCGCCACCCGTATACACAGCTTTTGTTTTCATCGGCGTCGATTTCATCGGAAGAGGCGCAAAAAAATAATGTTGAGAATAATTTGAATGTTCCCCCTCGCGCCGCCGCTCCCGCGCCTGACGCAAATTCAAACGGATGTTCTTTCGCGGCAAGGTGTCCCAGAGCGGACGAACAATGTTTACGCGAACATCCAAA
>JAIRUC010000066.1 GCA_031254615.1 Treponema sp.
TGTAGTTTAACTTTTCCGCTCGCAGTACATTGTTGCCGATTTCACGGTCGGGTTTAAATCCGGCGTACGGAAATTTGCGGCTTGTTACGGGCATATTTTCCAGGTCGAGTTTTTCCAGTACTTTTTTACGGCTTGTCGCCTGCTTCGCCTTGCTTGCGTTAGACGAAAATCTTTGAATAAACTCTTTTAATTCCTTCGCTTTTTCTTCCAGTTTTTTCAACTGATCGCGCGCCTGACGCTGTAAGATTTGGCTCATCTGATACCAAAAATCGTAGTTGCCGGAATAGGGGGTAATTTTACCGAAGTCGATGTCGCATACATTTGTGCAGACCGCGTTTAAAAAGTGGCGGTCGTGGGAAACGACAATTACCGTGTTGGGAAAATCGATAAGAAAGTCCTCCAGCCACGAGATCGATTCAAGGTCAAGGCCGTTGGTCGGCTCGTCAAGGAGCAGTATGTCCGGGCTGCCGAAAAGCGCCTGCGCCAAAAGTACGCGCACTTTTTTTGATTCGTCCAGTTCCGCCATTAATCTGCCGTGATCTTCCTCGTCAAGACCAAGGCCGGAAAGGAGCTGGCCTGCCTGCGATTCGGCTTCCCAGCCGCCAAGTTCGGCGAAATCCGCTTCCAGCTCGCTGGCTCTCATTCCGTCTTCTTCGCTGAAATTTTCCTTTGCGTAGATCGCCTCACGCTCTTTTTGTACATCGTAAAGTTTCGGGTAACCCATGATTACGGTTTCCATGGCGGGGAATTCTTCAAACGCGAAGTGATCCTGCTTTAAGACAGCCATGCGCTGATTTTTACCAAAGGAAATTTCTCCCTTGTCATGTTCTATTTCGCCTGACAGAATTTTCAGGAAGGTGGATTTTCCCGCTCCGTTCGCTCCGATTATCCCGTAACAACTGCCGGGGGTGAATTTTAAATTAACATCTTTAAAAAGAGTGCGTTCGCCGAATTTAAGGCTTACATCTGTAACTGTAATCATTTTTTCTTAAAAAGTCCCTTGAGTTTTGATAATATTCCCTTTTTGGCAGGGGCGGCCTGTTCCTGCGGTTTTTGCTTTTCACGCTGTTCAACTTTGGGGCGGTTTGTTCGCGTAACATTTGCCGGCTCGTGGCGGCGCTTTGCGGTATTTTGTCTGCCGTGTTCCCTGTTTCCGCCGTGTTTCGCCTCGCCGGGAGTGTATTTCTTTTTGTACAGCGCCATCCGCTCTTCCATGGAAAGGCGCGACAAATCCTGTTCGGCGGGCTTTGGGACGCTCTTGCGCGTAACGCCATCTCTGCGAGGCGCGTTTTCGTGCCGGCGCTTGCCGCCGTCTTCTCTTGCCTTTCGCGGCTCGGGCTTTCTTTTCTCGTCTCGCCTTTTGCCGCCGAACGGTTTTGCGCCGCTGTGATGGCGCTCCTCATAAAAATCGGTGTGAATTCTTTGCCCTGCGCTGTTGTCCTGCGCGTAAAGTTCCTGCCCGGCGATTTCGGACGGAATCTTTTTGCCGATGTAGCGTTCAATGGCGGGTAACTCGTATACGTCCTGTTCACTAGCGAGTGTAACCGCTTTGCCGGTTTTTCCGGCGCGCGCTGTTCTGCCGATGCGGTGAACATAATTTTCCGCTTCAACCGGCAGGTCGTAGTTGATCACCATAGAAAGGGCTTCGATATCAAGACCGCGCGCCGCGACATCGGTGGCGACAAGGGTTTTTATTTTTCCGGCTTTTACATCATCAATTATTTTCAGCCGCTTGCTCTGCGGAAGGTCGCCGATGATAAACTCGCAGTTCATGCCGTTCAGTTTCAGCCGCTTCGCCACGATTTCGGTACTTTTTTTTGTGTTGCAAAAAATGATCATGCTCTCCGGCTGTTCACGTTTTATGATGCCAAGCAGCAGCGTCATTTTGTCTTCTGACGGAACATGGTAAAGAACCTGCGTTATTTCTTCGACAGTAACGGTTTCGGGCTCTATCTCAATTTCAAAAGGTTTTTTTGTGTATTCCCACGCCAGATTTTTTACCCACGCGTTCAATGTCGCGCTAAAAAGCATTGTTTGGCGGCGGTCGGCAGAAGGCACTACTTTGATAAGTTTGCGCAAGTCGGGGTAGAAGCCCATGTCGAACATTCTGTCGGCTTCATCAAGAACAAGAAAAGCGATTTCCATTAAATTCATGCGGCCGGATTTATTCAGATCGAGAACGCGGCCTGGCGTCCCCACTAAAATTTGCGCGTTATCTTTTAAAAGTTTTTCCTGCTGGGCATAGCCCACTCCGCCGTAAAAACTTCCGGTTTTAAAAGGCAGATACCGGCTGAGCATTTTCGCTTCTTCTTCAATTTGAACGGCAAGCTCTCTTGTGGGAGCCATGATAAGCGCCTTCTTTTTGAACAAAGCTTCTTCCGTCAGCATCCGCTGAAAAATCACAATTAAAAAAGCGGCGGTTTTTCCCGTTCCCGTTTGGGATTGGACGTACAAATCTTGCGCTGGTTGAGCAGATTGCCCGCCAAAAGCATGGGACAGCACCTGCTCCTGAACCGGCATACAGGTTATATATTCAGCTTCATCGATGCCTTTTTGCAAATCGGGATGAAGGTTAAAATCTTTGAAATTCATATCGTTACGGTAAGTTTACAGAATTTTTGCGTATTTGAATAGCGGTCTGCAAAGTTTATTTAAACTTGGCATCTACCTCAAAATGAGAAAATGAAGATAAAATAGAGGACTTTGTTGTTGTTATAGTGTTATTGGTGCAGATTATATTGCGATTGCATCAAATACACCTCATGTTGTAATAGATGAAATAATAAAAGAAACAAATGTTCCGATAATAAGTATTGTTGAAGAGACATATAAATATGCAAAAAATAAAAACCTTAAAAAAGTATTATTAACAGGAACATTATTTACAATGCAAAATGATTTCTATAAAAAGGCATTTGAAAAAAATAATATTGAATGTATAGTACCCGGAAACAAAGAAAAAGAAATACTACAAAAAATTATATTCCCAAATTTAGAAAACGGAATTGTAAATGAAGCAGATAAGCTGATGTTTAAGGAAATATGTAATAAAATAATAATGGAAAATAATGTTGATGGAATAATTTTAGGTTGTACCGAATTACCATTAATGATAAATAAAAATGATTTTGATATAATTGTGTTAAATACAATGGAAATACATATAAAAAGTATATAAGAAAAAATTGTGTAAAGGCAAGCCTGCGCCTGACCGCATGGAATCAATTTTTATGCAAACATTTTTCCGTCGCCGCGCTTTTTTCGAAAAGCCCTCAAATCTCAACTTTGCGTTCTTAGCGCCTTAGCGGCCTTTGCGTGAGGTCTTCCGGGAACACAGTACCTTGACGTAATTATCAAAATATCGCATTATTAATATAGATTAATTGAAATTTGGAGGACGGAAATGAGTATTATTGAATATGTGGAGGCTCGTGAAATTCTGGATTCACGGGGAAACCCCACCGTAGAAGTCGATGTCATGCTTGAGGACGGTTCATTCGGCCGGGCGGCAGTTCCTTCGGGGGCGTCCACAGGCGATTATGAAGCGGTGGAACTTCGGGACGGCGACAAGGCGCGTTATCTGGGCAAGGGCGTGTTAAAAGCGGTTGACAATGTCAACAATATAATCGCGCCGGAATTGATGGGGCTGGACGCCCTTCAGCAGGTCGATATTGACCGCACAATGATCGAACTTGACGGGACCGAGAACAAGGCGAAACTTGGCGCGAACGCAATCCTTGGCGTGTCCATGGCGACAGCCCGTGCGGCGGCTGAATTCCTCGGCGTGCCGCTGTACAAATACCTGGGAACATTCCACGCGAATCTTCTGCCCGTCCCAATGGCGAATATTATCAACGGCGGCAAGCACTCCGACAACAAAATCGACTTTCAGGAATTTATGGTAATGCCGGTCGGCGCCGATTCAATCAGGGAAGCTGTCCGCTGGACTGCCGAAGTTTTCCATAATCTGAAAAAACTTCTTCACGATGCCGGCAAAAGTACCGCGGTAGGGGATGAGGGCGGTTTCGCTCCCGATATCGGAAACGATGAAGCGCTTGACTACATCATGAAAGCCATCGAAAAAGCCGGCTACAAACCCGGCGAGCAAATGGCAATCGCCCTTGACTGCGCAAGCTCCGAGCTGTACGGCGAAGGCGGCAAGAAAGGTTACAAGTTCTGGAAATCAAATCCCGACAAACTTTTCAGCGCCGACGAAATGATCGAAATCTACACAAAGTGGGTTAACAAGTATCCGATTATTTCGATCGAAGACCCGCTTGA
>JAIRUC010000065.1 GCA_031254615.1 Treponema sp.
CAGATAACTCCCATCGCCTTGACCGCCGCGACCAAAACCCTCGCCGGCAAAGACGGCCAGGACGCCCACTCCGGCAGTTTTGGCAGCCGTTTGTTCTGGGAGACTACGCTCGGCTTCTCCTCCGCCAACTGGGATTTTAACAGCGTGGGATTAAAAGGCTATCCGAGGCTAAAGGCAAGCGACGGTTCGGTGATGGGAGGACAATGATGAAAAACCGCCTCCATGCCGCCTAAAGCAATGAGGAATGAAGGAATGGGAATAGGGAATTGCGACGCGTTGTCATTTGCTTTCCTTCGTGTTATAATTATTCCAGAGGATATAATTGACCAACGAAGAAAAAGTTGAATATTGGATTAATTTATCAAACAATGATTTTGTTGTTGCAGAAACTTTAAAAAAAAACGGGCATAATCTATATGCCGGATTTATGTGCCATCAAGCAGTGGAGAAAATATTCAAGGGCTATTATGCAAAAGTAAAACAGGATACTCCGCCATTTAAACATGATTTGGAATATCTTGCCCAACAGTCAGGGCTTTACAAATTATTTGATGATAAACAAATTCTTTTTCTGGAAAATTTAAACCCGCTTAATATAGAGGCGCGTTATCCTGACTACAAGAACAAAACAGCTCAATATTTGACAGATGAAAGAACGCAAAATATTTTTGAACAGACAAAGGAATTGCTTAAATGGACAAAAGAGAAGATGTAATATTAATTGCGAAAAAATACCTTGAATTGGTAAAAAAAAGCAATTTCCCGATGCAAATAGATAAAGCGTATCTTTTTGGTTCTTACGCAAAAGGTTGTTCCAAAAAAGACAGCGATATTGATATTGCTTTTGTTATTAACAAATGGGTTGGCGATTACGAAGAGACGATTGTGCCGATTTGGCGATTGCGAAAAGATGTAGATTTCAGAATAGAACCGCATATAGTGATTCCGGATGAAGACTATGCAGGATTTCTTCCGGAGATTCAAAGAACCGGCATTGAAATATAACATTTTGCCAGAATCCTACCTTTGGAGTATATAAAAATACAACTCCGCAAGGGATAATGACTGCAAAATACGAAAACATGAAGCTTTTCCATTGCTCATTTTTAATTGCTCATTGCTCATTTTTCTATCTTATTTATCTTTTTTCGTTATTATCTGGAAGTTGGCTGTTGTCAGGTCAAGTCCCGCTTCTTTAAAACCGTTTTGGATGTTTTCAAAAAGCAGGGAATAGATAAGCGGAATTTTGCTTACATCTTTCGTGTAACAATTTATCTGATACTCCGCATAAAAATTATCCAGCGCCGTCTGCAGCACAAAAGGCTTTGGCTTTTTTTGAACATACTCTGTCGCAAGTGCGGCGTTTATCAAAATTTCATGAATTTTCTGCCAAGGCGTGGCGTAGCCGTAGGTAATTGCGGCATAAAGAATCAAGCCTTCCTCGTCTTCATCAGACGATGTGTTGTAATTAATTATATCCGAGCCTAAAATCATTACATTGGGAAATGTTACATATTCGTTTTTATGTGTCTTAACACGCACCACCATAAGATTTTTTTCTACAACAAAACCAATAGTTTCCTTTATCTGAACACGGTCGCCGATTTTAAACGGACGCATATATGTAATAACAAGCCCTGCAATAAGATTGCCGATTGCGCTTGTTGAGCCAATCGAAAAAATGACACCTATAAAAACCGAAACTCCCTGAAAAGCCCTTGAATTGGCTCCGGGCAGATAAGGATAAATCAGCGCGAAAGTAAAAGCCCACAAAAGCACCTGTAAAATTTTATAAGTAGGCCGCGCCCAATCAGGATAAAAACCCGGAATAACAATTTTTTCTTTTTCTATCTGGGAAGCGAAAAATTTAATACCGCGCAGAATATAGCGCGTAATTAATACAATAATAATTATCGTTATTAATTTAGGAATATATCTGCCTATACTTAGACCAATAGTTTTTACCTCTGTCAGTATATAGTGTAAAAGCATTGCCGCCAAATTTCTGGTGGCGGAAAAAAGACTGAAAATAACCGGCAGTGTAATAAAAAGCTGAAGAACTGTAACAACATATTTTATAATCCGCAGTACAGTTCCTATTACTCCGGTAATCTGTTTGGTAGTAAGAAGCTTTAACTTTTTTATTACAAGCGGCTTGATTTTTTCGCGGGCGGATTCTTCAATCTTCTTGTTGAGTTTTTTAAACAAAAACCACACGAGCCTGATTAGCAGAGCCTGTACAATAATTATCGCAATGACAATAATCAGTCTGATAAAAAAGTTTAAATTGATAACAAAACCTGTTCCTTCGGTTTCACCGTCATCAGCGGACTGCGACCCGGCGTCAGAAAACAGCTCTTCAAAATGTTCTTCAACTGAATCTAATATATCTTCTTTTGATACTTTTTCCGTCTCTGTTAAATCGCTTTCCTGCGCCATGGAAAAATTCAGAGGCAAAAGCAAATAAAATACCGCAATCAAAACGGACAGCTTTCTCATATCTAACCTATTTTAATTTTAAGCTTTTTAGAAACAACTTGCAATGGCGCTTTCTACGGTGTCTAACTGAGGCGGAATAATCGCGATTGGATCGCAGATTTTTTTCAGCGCCAGGATTGAGTCGGGAATTTCAATGCCCTGCCCGGCGGCTTCCATGGTTATATTCGCTTCCCTTGCCGGATGCCCTGTCGCAAGAACAACTGTGTGCGCCTGCCCTTTCAATTTATATTCGGCGGAAATTGCCTTCGCCGCGGCAAATGCGACAGCGGTGTTCGAGTCAATATATACGCCGTATTTTTTATAAACCTGTTCAATTGTCTGCAAAGTCAAATCATCATCAATTGAAGCGGGGTAAACTATATTTCGCATAACAGCAGGAGCCTCTTCATAAAAAGACGCCAGGCGCTCATAATTCAACGGGACGCTTACATCCAAAGAAGGAGAATTTGTCGTAACAAGCGGTTTAGGCCTGAAAGTGTTTCCTCGTATATAATCACCAAACGCATTGTTAATATTCATCGCGGCAATAAATCCGTTTACAGGCATGCCGAATTTCCACGCATACAGGCCGGCAATAAGATTGCCGAAGTTTCCGCAGGGCACACTGAAAAACAAATCCTTGCTGAATTTATTTTTAATTTGAATAAAAGCGTACAGATAATAAAAAACCTGAGGCAGTAACCTGCCGGGATTTATCGTATTTGAACTTGTTACATTATAACGAGCCGAAAACTCCCTGTCCTTTATTGTCTCAACAACCAAACGCTGGCAGTCGTCAAAAGTTCCCTTAACCTGAATGGGAATAATGTTTCCGCCGTTCTGCACAAACGACGAAGGATCGAGCCCGCGGATTTGTCCCGAAGGATAAAGTAAAACAAGCGAAATGCCTTTCCTGCCGTTAAACGCATGAGCCATGCTGACCGCGGTATCAGCCCTTGCGGCGGAAACGATCATGGACTGCTCGCGGCCTTTCATAAATTCTTCAAGTATCGCGGACAAAAAGGCAATGCCGAAATCTTTGAAAATTCCCGTGGGGCCGTTGTAGAGTTTCAGCAGAGAAAAATTTTCATCAAGGCTTATCAGTTCAGGTTCAAAATTATACGCGCTTGCGGCGATCTTTGACGCAGAGACGGGATTTATCCCTCCTTCAAGAATGCTTGGGGCAACCGCAGACAGCATATCGTTAAAGGTCGTCTGCTCGTTCATGCTGAACAAAAGTTTGCGAATATCCGCCGTTTGATCGGGAACATAAAGACCGCCGTCATCCGGCAGGCAGTTTAAAACCGCGTCTTTATATGAAACTAGCGGAAAATTTGACTTTGTCGATCGAAACTGCACTATACACCTTCAGCTCTTTTTAGAGTTTTTTAGAAACTTAAGTTTATAAAAAACTTCCTTATAAAACCGCAGTTTTGTAAGCCGCAGGCTGAAAAACTGCAAGCCTTGTTCAACAATCAACCGGATTGTTGAACAAGGCTATTATACACCCTTGACGGTAATTTGTCAGGGTGACAATTACTAAATCTTGCATTATAATGAAAATATGTATGTTGAATTTTATTCTCTTGGCGCGGCAGAAGAAGTAACCGGTTCCAAGCACGTTCTGGAAATTGACGGGCAAAGTTACCTTATTGACTGCGGCGCTTTTCAGGGCTCAAGGGCCGAGGCGGACAGAAAGAACAGGGACTTCGGCATCGCGGCCGATCGTATCGAAAGCGTCATTCTGACGCACGGCCACCACGACCACTGCGGTCTTCTGCCGCTGTTGGTAAAAAAGGGTTACAAAGGAAACATCTACGCGACTCCCGCAACAAGGGATATTTCCAGCCTTATCATGATGGACTCCGCCAACATTCAGGCGCGTGACGCGATATATTTAAAAAATCAGGCGCAGAAGAAGGGCGAAAAATTTGACTGGACGCCTCTTTACACGGAGCAGGACGCGATTGCCGCGGTAAGCCAGACAATCGGAGTTTCGTATAACAGGCCGATGTACATAGGCGAAGAAGTAAACCTTGAGTTTTACGATGCCGGTCATATTCTTGGCTCCGCGATAGCGGCAATCAAAATAAAAAAAGGCGGCGAAGAACTGAATATTCTTGCGACAGGAGACCTTGGACGAAAGGGCAAGCCGATTATCCGCAATCCTGAAATTCCCCCAATAGCTCCGGACTACATTATTCTTGAAAGCACTTACGGCGACCGCCGCCACGATTCTACAGATGACGCTCTTAAAAAACTGGCGGAAATAGCGTCGCGGGCCGCAAAAAACAAGGGGAAAATTTTAATCCCTTCGTTTGCGATTGAGCGCACGCAGGAACTTGTTTACTACTTCCACACTTTGGTAGACAGGAAAATAATTCCCGAAATACCGATTTTTGTCGATTCGCCTATGGCAACTAACGCAACGACAATTTTTCAGGTACACCCGGAATGTTACGGCGCAGAAATAAAAGAGGCTTTTATCAAGCATCATAAAAATCCGTTTGGTTTTAACAGCCTGCATTTTACAACCAGCGTTGATGAATCCAAAGCGTTAAACGATCTTTCTGGCCCGTTCATCATAATTTCGGCAGACGGAATGTGCGAAGCGGGGCGTATTCAGCACCACCTTATTCACAATATACAGGACACAAACACAACTATAATGACTGTCGGCTACATGGCGGAAAACACGCTTGGGCGGCGTATCCGCAACCGCGAAAGCGAAGTAAAAATCCACGGCGAATGGTTCAAGTTAAAAGCGCACGTTGAAGAAATTAACGCATTCAGCGCTCACGCCGATTATTTTGAAATGCTGGAATGGCTTAAAGCAGTTGACACCTCACGCTTAAAGGGAATTTTACTGGTTCACGGCGAAAAGAAATCGCAGACATTTTTACAGAAATACCTTAAAGAAAACGGCTTCCCGAATGTAGAGATAGTGAAGTACGGGAAAACATACGAGTTAACAAGCTAAAGCAGAAATTTCCTGTGGGGTCTCATTTGAACAGCGAAAAATTATTCTCGTCTTCCGCCGAAGTTTTTTCGTGGTTGTCAAAATTCATCAATCTTGAGCGCGGGCAGACGCCAAAAAGTTTCAGAATTGACAGAATGGAGTTCTTAACACAGCTTTCCGGAAACCCGCACAAGCGCATACCCTCCATTCACATAGCCGGCTCAAAAGGCAAAGGCTCGGTAACAGGAATGTTAGCCGCCATGCTGACAAGCGCCGGTTATCGCGCCGCCCGCTAC
>JAIRUC010000114.1 GCA_031254615.1 Treponema sp.
ATATTCATGGCTGTGTCCCGTATTGCATACCACGTCAATACCCGATTCAAGAATATGGGATACATCTTGCGCGACCGTCTTACGGCTGGCGGGGATTCCCTCTTTTTCGAGATACGTGAGTATATCCTGCATTTTCGTGGGATTGTTTTCATAGGTATTTTCTTCGAGGAAACGCTTTATATATAAAATCCTGCTTTTTTTATCGCTCATTGATTTTTCACCAACCCATAATATTTTCTTGTTACGCTTATTTGCTCTGCGGTAGGATAACTTTTTTTATTGCTATCTCAAACTTCGCAGTTGAAAAACAGCTTGCAAACATTGATATTACAGAGTTTTTAACTGATTAAAAATTAAATGATTATGTCGTTAGCACAGCAAAATCAATTTTTTCGCTGACGAGGCAACTGTAAAGCAAACGGTTAAAGAGTTCATGCGGTTTGAAGCGGCGATTGAACCGATAACAAAATTCTGCCAGATAAAGCGGAAGGTGCTTTCTGTCAAGCCCATGGTAGGTTCCATTAATAAAGGCTTTAGCGTTGGAAACTGCCGTATGCAGCCATTTGAGATGTTCCTTGTCTTCTTTAGGATTAAATATCTTTGGGCAATGCTCATATCCTCTTTCCTGAAGCTGCTTATAGGAACTGTAAGCATCGGTAGACAGGGTTGAGCCGCTTACCACATTAGCTTCAACAAAGGCGTTGACTGTATCGGCTGTCATGTTATCCGCGACCTCCACTTTTATGTATTGCGGATGACCCTTTTCATTTATGGACAGGCCGACTAAGACTGAGACTTTCGTGGTACCGCGGCCACGCTTCCCACCTTCATCGGCCGCCCCGAAAAAAGCATCATCAAGCTCCACTATACCGGAGAGCATATAATCCCCAGTCTCTACCCATCATGGCTGTCCGTATGCGTTGGAGCAGATACCATACCGCTTTATAACCAATTCCAAGCTGCTTTTGTAATGCTGTCGCCGAATATCCACGCTTGTCTGTACTGACGAGGTAAATGGCCCAAAACCATTTTTCCAGACTGATATGGCTTCTGTCCATTACCGTACCCGCTGTTACAGATGCCTGATGACGGCACGCCGTACACTGATATTGGTGCCTGTCCTTAATGGGGTAGTATGCTTTATTCCCGCACTTTGGACAGACGAACCCCTCTGGCTAACGCAAACGAAATAAGTGTTCACGACAGGTTTCTTCATCCCTGAATCTGTCTTTGAACTCAAAAAAACTTATTGCTTCCTGCTTCGCCATATCCTACGCCTCCCCTTTTCTCTATTTTACCAAATATCTGGGCTGGCTTAAAGGTATAGTCATTAAAATTAATTTTATGTTTAAAAACATCGTTTTTTATAAGTTGAAAATTCGATTGTTTCGTTGAAGTTAAAATAAATTTTCCTGGGTATGTACTTGACGTAACCAGCTATTGTATCAGTAGACTTTCATAAGGATGCGGCTCAGTTGCTACAGCACCTTGAACCATTCTATAAAACAACCAGCCTCTACTCAATGTAATATTTCTCGTCAGTAGTCCAGCCTTTGTTTATTCTCTCGAATATTGTAAATGTTCGCAACCGGGGAATATCTATCATATTTAATCCTCTAACTGAGCCATTTCCTATAAGAAAAAGAATAATACCTATATATTATCAATATCTGTCATGTAAATCTATTTTTTTAACAGGGAAATCAATTTTGTAGTAATGTTGCATAATGGACTTAATAGTCAATGGCTGTATGAATGAATGGAAATAAAAAATTTTAAGGAAAATCTGAAAATCTGTTTTATCCCTTTTCAGACTATCTGTACAGGCATTTCCTCTATACAGACGAACAAGTTTTTGTTTAAAATTACAACAAATTGATTTCCGCGTTTTTTTTAAGCACATTATGTTTTTTAATTTGCTCCCGGGTTACCGGGATGTAATGGCGGTTTCTTTTTCTCTTCTTTTTCGCGGTGAAATAAAAAAATTTATATTGACCTTTAAGATAGACTATGTTAACATAAATAGACTGGCGTTCAGTCAGTAGCTTGGAGGTGCTTAAAATAAGGATTTCTAAAGACGCGGAAACACGTAAAACCGAAATTTTAAACGCAGCAGAAGAACTTTTTTCCGAGAAAGGTTATGACGGCGCAAGTATCAGCGACATCATTGATAAAGTCGGAGTTGCGAGAGGAACGGTATATTATCATTTTAAATCAAAAGAGGATGTATTGGACGCGCTCATTGAACGGATGGGCAACCGTTTTTTAACTGCCGCAAGAGAAATTGCCGCAGATAAAAGCATACCTGTATTAGAAAGGTGGTTTAAGACACTCATGTCTTTGAGCGCTGGCAGCAGCACAGACAAAAAACTTAACGAGCATATGCATAAGCCGCAAAATGCGCGTATGCACCAAAAAACCCATAAGGTAATGCTTAAAGGCATACCTCCTATTTTAACTGAAATTGTTGAGGATGGTATCAAGGAAAACCTTTTTAATACCCCATATCCTTGTGAAATCATGGAAATGATTGTCGCTTATGTAATTATGGTTTTTGATGATGATTTTATGAGTGATTTACCGCCGGAAAAACAAATGAATAAAATAGTTTCGTTCATTTTTAATGTAGAAAGATTATTAGGAGCAGAATCCGGCGCTTTTGCCCCGATCATGGAACTATTTAATGAAGGTGGGGATAAAGGATAGTGAGCATGTCATTTTATAAGTTCCTGATTATATGCTTTGCTGGTTTTATTGCATCCGTAGGTCACGGACTTACTTCTTTCGGACTTGGCATATATGTGTATGAGCAAACAAGGATTGTATCGTCTGCTGCTTTAATCGCCCTTCTGGCATTTTTACCTGCGCTGCTCCTTAGCCCGTTAGCAGGCGTTTTAGCTGATAAATATGACCGTAGGGTCTTGATGCTGCTTGGCAATGGATTTTCAATAATTGGAACCGGCTATATTCTATTTTGTATATCGAAGGGCGAAACGCGGCTTTGGCAAATCGGGGCCGGGGTAACAATCAGTTCAATTTTTACTACCCTTATCGATCCAGCGTTTCGGGCTACTATAACCGATTTGGTAAGCAAGGAAGAATATACGAAAGCCAGCGGTTTTGTTCAATTATCAGATTCAGCCGGATATTTGCTGTCCCCCGCCATAGCAGGGCTGTTGCTTTCGTTTTCTGATATAAGGCTGCTTCTTGCTATAGATATCTGCACGCTTTTCATAACGGTAATGGTGATATTTTATGTCCGCAGGTGGATCGTTTCAAAAATTACTGAAAATAGGGAACCTATCATTAAGGGCTTTAAAGTAGGATTGCTTGCCCTCATTAAAAATAAAGGCATTCTTTCCCTTACGGTTATGTTAAGCGTCATGACATTTTTTGTCGCGGTTGTCCAAACGCTTTCTACGCCTATGATATTGGGATTTACCGATAGCCGGACATTAGGTTTTACAATGACATTTTGTGCCTCGGGTATGTTGTTCAGCAGCGTATTTCTTGGCGTTGTCCCGATAAAAAGAGGTTTTGTAAAGGTATTATCGTTATCGCTCTTTTTCGCGGGGTTATTTATGGGGGTATTCGGACTGCGTGAAAACATATTCCTCATCGGCGCCGCGGGTTTCCTGATTTTTATGACGCTGCCGTTTGCCAATGCCAGCATTGATTATCTGATACGGACGAACATAGACAACGAGGTTCAAGGCAGATCCTGGGGGCTTATCGGCGTTATTTCGCAAATTGGTTATGTAGCTGCCTTTGCTGTTTCCGGGCCGCTTGCGGATTACGTTTTTATGCCGTTATTGTTGGATAACGGCTTCCTGTCCGGCAGTATAGGCAAATTAACAGGTGTTGGCACCGGAAGGGGTATCGGGTTACTGATAATCGTTGCGGGATTCATGCTCGCCCTTACGGCAGCCGTGTTATATCAAATAAAACCAGTTAAAAAATTAGAGGGAGATAGTTATGTACAAGGAGCTTATTAAAAATGATATTCGGAAAAACAAGTTGATAACGGCTGCCATAACAGCGTTTATTCTTATCGCCGCAATGCTTACATCCCTTGCCGCAATCTTGATAATAAATTTGTTCGGCGCTATCGACAATATGCTCATGGAAGCAGAACCGCCCCACTTTATGCAAATGCACGCGGGTGAAATTGATATGGCGCAATTACAGCATTTTGCCGACACACATAACAATGTGGAAGCCCTTCAAATGCTTGGATACTTAAATATTGACGGCACGGAAATAATTATCGGGGAAAATACCCTTGCCTGGAGTGTACAGGGGAATGGGTTTTCAACGCAAAGCGCGCAGTTCGATTTTCTCTTGGATTTGAACAATAATATTATTCATCCCGCGGACGGCGAAGTTTATGTCCCCATTTATTATATGCGGGAGGGGGCGGCCAGCATTGGCGATACGCTGACAGTTCGCGGCGTTAATCTTACTGTCGCGGGGTTTCTCAGGGATTCACAAATGAACGCCGCACTTGTTTCATCAAAACGCTTTATTGTAAGCGAAAATGATTTTGAAACATTAAGAAACTTTGGAATAATGGAATATTTGATAGAGTTCCGGCTGAAGGACGCCGCCGCCGCTTCCGCTTTTGAAACCGAATACCTGATGGCAGGGCTTCCGGCCAACGGGCCCCCTGCTATAACTTATACGATTATCAGAATAGTGAACGCGGTGACAGACGGCATCATGATAGCTGTGCTTGTCCTTATCAGTTTGCTTGTTATCGTCGTGGCGTTTTTATGTATCCGCTTTACCTTGCTTGCTAAAGTAGAAGAAGATTACAGGGAAATTGGTGTGTTAAAGGCTGTCGGGCTTAGAGCGCCGCACATAAAAAAGCTGTATACCGCTAAATACGGCGCAATTTCAGCGGCAGCTTGCGCGGTAGGGTTCTGTCTCTCACTGCTTATTCAAAACCCATTTATGGAAAATATACGCCTGTACTTGGGGGAAAGCCGCCGGGTTATTGAAGGATTGGTATTCGGATTGATTGGCGCGGCGGTAATATTCCTTGTGATCATGTTATACGTCAATGGGGTACTGCGCCGTTTTAAAAAAATATCCGCGGCACAGGCTGTACGGTTCGGCGCACCGCAGGAAAAATCAAAATCAGCAAAAGGCTTCCAGTTAAGTGGAAACCGTTTATTTTCAAGTAATATTTTCCTGGGAATCAAAGATGTGCTTTCACGAAAAAAGTTATATGTAACAATGCTCATGGTACTTATAATCGCATCGTTTATCATGAACGTCCCGCAAAATATTTACAATACCATTTCTGCGAGAAGCTTTATGACCTATATGGGTATGGGGGAGTGTGACATGCTTCTTGGGACTTCCCAAACATTTACGGACGACGTCGCGGGCGGAACCGCGAAAATGGCGGCTATGCTTGCCGCGGATACGGATGTGTCACAGTATACCATCCTAATCAGCAAGATGTTTGAGGTGATGACGGGGGATGGTTCCATACAACGGCTTAGGGTTGAGATTGGCGATCATAACGCCTTTCCAATAACCTATTCCAAAGGCAGGGAGCCGCAAACAAGCACAGAAATCGCCCTGTCAATCATGAATGCTGATGAATTGGCGAAATCAACAGGCGATGAAATTATACTGATAATCGAGGGCGAAACGGTTCATTTTACCGTATGCGGCATTTATCCCGACATCACCAACGGCGGCATGACGGCTAAAGCTGCTTTTGAAACAAACACGGGGAATATTTTATGGAGCAGCATCCCCGTTATATTCAATGCTAATGTGGCGGCGGAAGCGAAAGCTTTGCAATACGGGGATGCGTTCCCCTTTGCAAAGGTTCAAAGCGTTGAGGAATACATGGGCCAAGTGTTCGGGCCTACCATCGCCGCCGTACAGACCGCTTCCTATGTTTCCATAGCGGCGGCTATTTTGCTTACGGTGCTGGTAACGCTTCTGTTCATGAAAATGTTAGTTGCGAAAGACCGGTTTTCAATTGCTGCCTTAAAATCAATGGGTTTCTCCAATTCAAAAATAAATTTACAGTATGAAGTGCGCGGAATAATTGTTTTGATTATTGGCGTAATCATCGGGACAGTCCTGTCAAATACTTTGGGTGAACTGTTCGGCGCCGCCTTAATATCAGCTTTCGGCGCTTCCTCATTCAATTTTACGGTGAACCCATTTTTCTCTTATCTGCTCTCACCGCTATTGATTGCGTTATCTGTATACATCGCTACATTGCTGGGAATTTTGGGCATCCGCAAGTTAAAAATATCTGAACATATTAAGGAGGCATAAGCCATGAAAATAATAATCACAGGGAAAAAAATTGTAAAAACGTTCGGCGAGGGCGAAGAAAAAGTGGGCGCACTTAACGGGGTTGACGTTGAAATATCGCAAGGCGAATTTGCGGCTATTATGGGGCCTTCCGGCTCCGGAAAATCAACGCTGCTGTTTGCTTTAAGCGGAATGGACAGCATAACAAGCGGGTCAGTCAGGTTCTGCGATACGGAGTTGTCCGAACTGCGGGAAAATGACCTTGCAGATATACGCCGCATGAAGATGGGGTTTGTGTTCCAACAACCGACCATGCTTAAAAATTTGAATATATTGGACAACATAATTCTTCCGGCTTTGTATGAAGGTAAAAAAAATGCGGCGGGAATCACGCAAAAAGCAAAATCCCTTATGAAGAAGACCGGCATATCCGGTCTTGAAAAACGCGATACTGCCGAAGTTTCAGGGGGGCAACTGCAACGCACCGGAATCTGCCGCGCTTTGATAAACTCGCCGGAGATTCTGTTTGCCGATGAGCCTACAGGCGCGTTAAATTCAAAAGCTGCCGGTGAAATCATGGGCTTGCTTTCTGAGATCAACAAAGACGGTACGGCTATTCTGCTTGTAACCCATGACGCGAAAGTTGCCGCCCGAGCCGACAGGGTTTTATTCACGAAAGATGGGGCTATCGTTTCCGACTTATTTCTTGATAAGTCTACAGGAAAGGATTTTGAAGAGAGAGCGGAAAAGGTTATTGCACAAATGACGGCAGTTGGGATTTAACGCTTTACGACTTTCCGTGTGCGTTTTATGTTTTATTTTTGTTCATACTGTCACAAACAAATTTTTGGAGGATGTTTGATAGGTCGTTTTTGTTTATCGAGTTTTCCTTTGGATTTATATATAATAACCGTCCGCGTAGCGCGATAAACGCCGCCCATGACTATCTCGACGGCAAAGTAAAATTCCCCGAAGTTAAGAACATCATCCTGAACGAGTGCCATACAGCCGCCCGCGAACTTGACGCCAATCCGACCGCTCAAGCGGCGGCAAGGGCAGTCGGACAGGGTTCGGCAGTCGTACACACATTAACCCACTCGCTTGGCCTGCTTTTCTATGCGGCGGCGACCATTGTTTATGACCGCGTTGGCCTTGGTGAGAACGAGGAAGCCTACGCGGAGATTGCCGAAGAAGTATGCTTCTATGTTCGATATTTTCGACGCATGGCGGCGGGAAGCCGAAAAATTGGCCAACGGCGAAATCTCCAAAGAGGAATACGACGATTGGCGGTACAACTACCCGCGAGGGGCTTCTCAAAAATAAACGATCTTTATACATATGAGCCGCTCCGTATAAAAAAAAAAAAAAAAAAGAGAGCCGTCCGATTCTTAAAATCAGTCAGCTCTCTTTATATATGGAAGAAACTAATCAGGCCTTATTTATGTTGCCAAATCGTTGCCACTATAGGCGTCGAGGGGCCGGAA
>JAIRUC010000158.1 GCA_031254615.1 Treponema sp.
AAATCGTCTAACGTGTTTGTTACGGTCAGGCTGTCCTCAAGCCTTTTGGCCTCTGCGCCAAGACGTTTATATTCCTCGATAAGCCGCTTTACAGATTCGTCGGCTAACGAAAAAGGCTGGTCTATTTTTTCAGGATCTATCGCAAAAAGTTCCGCGAGGGCGTTTTGCACGTCGGCCTGCCGGCTTCTCAAAACTCCGGCGATATCAAGCTTCGCGCCAAGTGTTTCCGCTATTGTTGACTGCGCCGTAATGGTGCGTTCAAACTCGCTGGTGTATAATTGCGCGGCCTTTGCCCCGCTGTTGCCGATCAGAGTTGGATCGACTTTTGCTATTTCGCCGAACCATTCCTGCCATTTTTTTATTACCGCTTCGGGCGGCGTGTATAGGCTGTCAGTATCGACAGACAAAACAACGGGGATATCAATAATCGCAAAGTCTTCCCCCAAAGTCTTACCGATTTTTGCCAATTGCGCATTTATCTCGCGTTGCGTTTTTTCAGCCTTTCCCGCCGCCTCGTCCCATCCGTATTTATAAGTCTCAATAGCTTCTTTAAACCTTTTTACTTGTGCCGCGTCCCCCAATTTTTCGGAAATTTCAATGTTTTTTACAACATCTTGTGAAAACTTCTCATAAGCGGCGGCGGCATTTTCAGCGGCTTCCGCTTGTTTTTTCAGTTTTTCTATTTGTTTTTGAGAGGCGTTGACAACTTCCGCTTTTGTGTTTTCATCTAATATGCGGGTCGCATCTTCCACAGTCATCGAATATGCTTTTATTTCACCGGCCAAATCCGGGTATAATCTTATAAGTTTTTCCGTTATTTCCTTGTCAAGAATTTTAGCGTCATTTCCACCGGCATAGGATCGCAGTAAATCATCCGCCTCGTGCTTTGTCTTATGTATTTGTGAGTTTAAATCCTCATAAGCGTGAGCCTGCTTGTTAATAATACCGCCCACCAGTCCGGCCGCCGCGATAATTCCGCCTATCGCAAGCATATAAGGGTTAGCCATAGCCGCGGTCATAGCGGCTTGGATTCCTTTTATAGCCGAAATTACCGGACCTGATACTGCCACAACGCCGCCCACGCCAAGGACAAACCGCCTGGTGCCGTCATCCATGGCAGATATGCCGCGCAGCACCGAGCTTGCGCCGGTAAGCAGTTCTGTCGCCAGCGGCAGCAGCAGTTCGCCGAATGAGGCAAGCGCCTGTTTGGCGTCATCGGCCGCGCTGGAAAATTTTTCCATCACCGTCCCGGAAAGCTCGTCCATCATTCCGGCAAACTGTCCGCCCGGCCCCGTCATGGATTTGAAAGCTCGTTCAAGATCAGTAAAGCCAAGCTTGCCTTCGGCGGCAAGGCGGCGCACTTGTTCTTCGGAGATACCCATTTCTTTTGCCAGTTGTTTGACTACCGGGATTCCCTGTTGTTGCAGGCGGACAAGGTCGCGCGTTGTAAGGCTTCCCGCCGCCCTGACATGTTCAAAAGTGCCTGATATTTCTCCAAACGATACGCTCGTTCCTGCGGCGACATTTCCCAGCATTTGAATGGTCGAGGTGGCGTACTGCGTGTCGTTGCCCATATTGACCAACGCCTTGCCAAGTGAAAAAACCTCATCCGCAGAAAGCCCCGGAGAAGAACCAAGTCGCTTCCAGTCTTCAAAAACCGCAGTCGCTTCGGAGGCGGAGCCAAGCATGTTTTTTACGGAAAGTTTTAGCTTTTCATTTTCACCGGCAAACTTTATCGCGGCAATACCCGCGCCGGCAAAAACCCCGGAAATAATCATTGATTTTTTTGAAAGTGATTCGAGCGCGTCACCCAAGGACTGCGATTTCTGTTCAGAATCGTCTATGCCTTCGGAGAGTTTTTTGAAGTTTTCAATCGCGCGGGCTACTTCGGCTTCTACCAGTACCCGCAGTTCGTCTGTTACCTGCATCACGATCCTTTTCTTTTTTCTTTCAGAAGTTCAAGCTCTGTGTCAAATAATTCTATCAGCTCAACAAGCGCGGCGGGCTCGCGTATCCAGTCCGGGCCGTGCGGCCAGCCGTAGCGTTTTATCTTGCCCCACAAATTATAGGCGTCAAAAAATTCAGGGGTGAGGTAATCGTATACCTCGCCCCTTTTTATAACCCATTTCCTTAAAACTAATTTTTCGTCAGCGTAACAGGGCTTCAGTTCGCGTTCATGCCATCCGCCCCAGATGAGTCCGAGCCCGATTTGGAGATTTTTTTTTGCGTATCGGTAATGATGTCGGAACAAACCTCCGTACAGATTGCGTCCACAAGGGCGTTCATGCCGTAGAAACTTTCTTTCGCGAGTTCTTTGCCGCTCTTAACCATTCTGATTTTTTCGGGCTGTTCAGAATCCTCAATTTCAAGGTTCTCGATTTCCCCGATACAGCGGTTAAGGATATTCTTCGCGTCAAATTTGTATCTGATCACCGAAGACGATTTATCCTTCACCATCATTTCAAGATAAGTGACATCTCCGCGATCCTCGGCAGTCGGGCGGATAATTTCCACAGA
>JAIRUC010000140.1 GCA_031254615.1 Treponema sp.
TCCTGCGGATGGTTTGCGAGGATCAACTCTAATATTGTTTTGCGGATATCAAGGAGGCGCGTATTGTTAGTAACAACGCTCACTCCTTCCCAAACATCGTTGGCGCAGGCGGCAACCAGTTTTCCGCGGCCGTCGCACTCAACAACGCAAAGGCGGCAAACAGCCCGCTTGCACAGATCGGGGTGTTCGCAGAGGGTGGGAATTTTCACGTTTATTTTTTTCGCGGCTTCAAGAATTCTTGTGCCTTCGGGAACTGTTACGGGTATTCCGTCAATTGTCAAATTAACGCTTTTATTCGGATCGGGTTTGTGGCTCATTTTTCCCCCTGACTGACATTCGCTTCAAACTCAGCCTTAAAAAGTTTCCACGCGCTGTTCAAAGCCGCGGCGGCGGTCTGCCCAAGTCCGCAGAAAGACGCGCTTGTCATAGTGCGGACAAGGCGGCGAAGGGTGTCAAGATCGCTTTTTTGGGCTTTTCCCGGAACGGAAAGTTTCTGCAAAATTTTCAATAATTGAAAATTACCTTCGCGGCATGGCACGCATTTGCCGCACGATTCGTGAATAAAAAATTCCGTAACGCTTTTCAGGTATTCCAAAATGGAAACGCTTTCGTCCATTACAACAACAGCCCCGGAGCCGACAGACAAGCCCGCTTTTTTCAAATCCGTGTAACTGTAAACAGTATCAAGCTGATCGGCGCTTCCGATAGGGCCGCTCTGTCCTCCAAGATGAAAAAATTTCAGCTTGCCGCCGTTCATGCCGCCGCCCAACTGCGCGTCGTAGATCATCTGGCGCAATGTAACTTTTCCAAGCGGCACTTCAAAAACGCCGCTGTTTGCGCAATGCCCGGAAAGGCAGACAAGTTTACTGCCGCCCGAATCAGGGTGCCCTTCTTGCAGATAGGCGTCGCCGCCCATGTTGACGATGACCGGGATGTTCGCGAAAGACTCAACATTGTTTACAAGTGTCGGCTGTAAAAAAAGTCCCACCTCCGCAAGGTGCGGCGGCTTAATTCGCGGGCGGCCTACTTTGCCCTCGGTGGAATTAAGAAGAGCGGAATTTTCGCCGCAGACATAAGCGCCCGCTCCCGAAATTACATGGATATCAAAATCTTTGCCAAGGTAACCCGCGGCGCGGACATTTTCAATTGCCGCAATAAGCCGCTTTTGTATTTTGCGGTATTCGCCGCGGACATAAATGTAGCCCGCCTTTGCCTTGAACACCGCGCCTGCGATCATGATCCCTTCTAAAAGTTTGAGCGGCAGTCTTTCCATGATAAGCCTGTCTTTGAAAGTACCGGGTTCGCCTTCATCGGCGTTGCACACGATATACTTTGGAGTTTCTGGAATGTGCAAAAGATGTTCCCACTTACTGCCGGCGGGATAGGCCGCCCCTCCGCGCCCAAGAAGTTTCGCTTTTTTTACTTCTTCGATTATTTCTTCGGGAGCGCCAGCGGCCGCTTTTTTCAGCGCAGAAAAACCGCCCGCTTTTTCGTATTCGCTTACCGACAACGGATCGGCGCAGATATTTTCAGTTAACAACCGGACTTGAAGTCCGTCAATCAATTTTGACATAACGATAGCAGCTCCTTTCCTTCGCGGCAGCGTTCAACCAGCAGCCTCACCTTATCTTCCGTCAGACTGCCAAACACATCGTCGCCGATTTTCGCCACCGGCCCGATGTCGCACGCTCCCACACAGCTTGTGTAGAACAGGGAAATTTTCCCGTCCGCCGAAGTCTGTCCCATTTTGATTCCCGCCGCGTCTTCAAACCACTTTACAACATCGTTCGGGCGTGAAAAAAAACACGGGGCGCTTTTGCAAATTTCGATAACATATTCGCCGCGCGGCTGTGTACTGAACATAGCGTAAAAAGTCAGCACATCGAAAATTTTTGAAAGAGGGACATTCAACACAGCCGAAGCCAATTCTGCCCACTGCTTTTCCACGCAGTTTTTTCCGGACGCGGCCTGAATATCCAGCAATACGGCGATCAACTGCTGAGGATCGTTCCCGTATCTCTCCATTATTTTTAGAACTTGCTCTTTTGACAATTCCTGCATAGTTTCAGTTTATAGAATTTTGGTTTTTTTCTCAAGATAAGATTAGAGAGTGGGGGCGATGTTCGCTAAAGGTTTACAATTGTAAAGTTCTGTAGTATCGTTATAAAGGGGGTAAGAAATGGAATTTGTTCGACAAGTTGTAAACAGCAATTCTTTGACATCGGTTTTAAATTTACCGCCTTCTTTCCGAGGCGTTAAAGTTGAGGTTATTGTACTGCCTGTTGATGACAAAATTTTGGCAGCCCCATCTTCAGTTTCCGGTTCCGATAACTTAAAAAAACCCGTTAAACATTCAGCATTTGGACGGCTAAAAGCCTATGCCAATCCCTCACTTATACCGAAGGAAAAAGGCGCATGGGAAATGGCAACGGCGGAAAAATATGCTCTGCATTGACGCTAATATATTATGAAATTGAAAATACTATTGTTCAGACATTTGACACAAAACTTGAAAAATTACTGACAGTAATAGCAAAGACGAAAACTTAAGCGACGAAAAAAGCGGGGTATCGCTCAATAATTCTGGTACACCCATAAGATACAATATATTTTTACAGAGGTTATTGATTATGACTGAAGCTGCCGAATCCCTCACGCGCCGTAACGGATTCGTTCATGATTTCTTCGGCAAGGTATATATCGCTGCGGCAGTGCATATCGG